>DATLEG010000281.1:0-2026 GCA_035525465.1 Saccharimonadales bacterium (SeqCode) | reverse complement strand
CCAACGGAGGCCCGCGAGCTCCACGCGATCGAGCGCACCCTCCTGGGGGCGTTCGCTGATCACGGCTATGTGCCGCTCGAGCCACCGGCGGTCGAGTTCGCGTCGGGCGCGATCACGATGGACGAGCGCCGGATGCTGCGGTTCCTCGATCGCGACGGCCGCCTTCTCGCGCTCCGTCCCGATGTGACGACCGCGATCGCCCGGGTGGTCGCCCAGCGGTATCGCGACGCGGACGCGCCCCTGCGTCTTTCCTACTTCACCGCGGTGTTCCGCGAAGAGGCATCGATGCGCGGCTCGGAGCGGGAATACGACCAGGCCGGGATCGAGCTGGTCGGCGCGTCCGGCGCCCTGGCGGATTGCGAGGTCGTGGCCCTTCTCGCTGATGCGCTCGCGCGGTGCGGCCTCCTCTCGGTCGAGATCGACGTCGGCCACGCCGGCTATCTCAACGGCTTCACCGGGGAGCTGCCGGCCGACGCGCGTGACCGCTTCGCCGCCGCGGCGCGCGAGGGCGACCTCGTCCGCGCCCTGGGCCTCGCCCGTGCCGCGGGGATCTCGGCGAAGCGCGCGGCGGCGCTCGAGCGCGGGCTCCGGCACCGCGGACCCGACATCGTCGCCGCCCGTGCGGATGCGCCCAAGGGATCGCTCAAAGCGCTCGATGAGCTGGAGGCGCTCATTCCGTTGTTCGAAGCTGCGGGGATCGGCGCGGCGGTGCGCTTCGACCTGGGCTTCATCCCCGCGCTTCCGTACTACAGCGGCGTCGTGTTCCAGGTCACCGCACCCGGCCTTGGGTTCCCGGTGGCCGCGGGCGGTCGGTACGACGGCCTGCTCGGGCACTTCGGTGCCGACCGGCCGGCGACCGGCTTCGCCATCAACGTGCCCCATCTCCACCAGGCGGTCCTGGACGCCGGGTGGTCGCCGGATGGTGACGCCGCCCTGCTGCTCCTTGAGCCGGCCAACGATCCCGTGGTGACCGTGCGCGTCGCCACCACGCTGCGCCGCGCGGGGATCGCGGTCTGCGTCGGACCGGTGGCCGAGCGCGCCGGACGCGAGGTCCGGGCCGGCCGGATCATCGACGAAGGGCATGTCGCGTACGAGGGCACCTCCCGCACGCTCGAGGCGTTGGTGACGCTGCTCGGCGGATCCCTCGAATGACCGCGCTGCGTGTGGCGCTTGCCCAGGGAGCGCTCATGCCGGATACCCGCGCGGCCCTCGCCGCGGCGGGCCTGCCGACGGACGTGCTCGACAATGGCGACCGCCGGCTGCTCGTTCCGGCGGGCGGGGACGCGACGTACGTGCTGTCCCGCCCTGGCGATGTCCCCACCTACGTCGCGCACGGCGCGGCCGACGTCGGGATCGTCGGGAAGGACGTGCTCCTGGAATCGGACGCCGACGTCCTCGAGCTCGTGGACCTTCGCTATGGCACGTGCACCTTCGTGGTCGCCGCGCCGCAGGACCTCATCGATCGCTCGCTCGACGAGTACCGGCACCTCGGCTCGCTCGAGGTCGCGACCAAATATCCGCGGGTCGCGGCGGCGCATTTCCAGAAGCGCGGGATCCAGGTCGAGATCATCAAGCTCGGAGGCTCGATCGAGCTGGCCCCGCAGGTCGGCCTCTCCGATTGGATCGTCGACCTGGTGAGCACCGGCCGGACGCTCCGCGAGAACCGGCTCGCGGTGGTCGAGGAGATCGCGGTCTGCACCGCGCGCCTCATCGCCAACCGCGTGAGCTACTCACGAGACCGCGAGCGGATCGCGGCGCTTGCCTCGCGGCTCGAGACCTGGGCCGCGGCCCGATGAGCGTCCGCATCGGTGACGTCGCGAGCCTTCGCCGCGCGGTCACGCGCCGGCGCACTGCCGCGGCCTTCGACGGATCCACGCTCGATGCGGTGCGCACGATCATCGGCGCCGTTCGCCGGAGCGGTGACGCGGCGGTGCTGCGGAACGTGCGCCGCTTCGACCACCGGGGCGCAACGGCCGCCGACCTCTGGGTGGACGCGTCCGCGCTCCGCCGCGCGGCCCGCCGCGGC
>DATLEG010000279.1:0-8568 GCA_035525465.1 Saccharimonadales bacterium (SeqCode) | reverse complement strand
CGGGCGTAGGCGACATCGGTACCGCTGCCGGCGCCGACGATGAGCGCGCGAGAGAAGGACCGGTCCGGGAACCAGCGATAGATCTGCTCATAGAACGGGTCACCCGCCGGTTGCTCCGCGGTGACCTGATGGATCGCCTGGTGGGGGATCCCGTTCACCATGATGTGCGTGTCAGCGCCGGGCGATTCCCTGACCGTGATGCGGTAATACGGTGACCACAGGTCGCCGCTCCGCGACGATCCAACGGCCACGACGATGACCGCGACGAGCATCAGGGAGGCATTGACCGCCGTGCGGAGCCCCATCGGCCGCCTGAGCGAGAGGGCCCCAAAGAGGATCGCCAACAGCGCGAACCAGGTCACCGGCGGCAGGCTGAACGCGGACAGGACCGCGAAGAGCAGGATCCCGGCGATCGACCCGCCGATATCGAGCGCGTACGCCCGTAGCGGCGGCTGCGATCGCAGCAGCGCCCCGAGCGGGAGCGCGAGGGCAGCGAGCAATGCGGTCACGATCACGAACATCAGCGGCAGCACGACGAAGTTGGCATCCGCGGAGTGGCTCTCGGCCAAGCCGAAGAAGATCTCGTTGCTCGCCTTGAACTGGACATCGAGCTTCTGCTGGTTGACCAGCCCGACCACGACGAGGAGCAGACCGGGGAAGGGCGAAAGCCCCGGCGTCGCGTAGCGCCGGCCGAACAGGATGCCCAGGCCGATCCCGAGGAAGCTCGCCATGAGCAGGTAGTTGGCGAAGAATCCGATGTAGATCACATTCGCCGGGATCCACCGCAGGACGAGCAGCTCGGTGAACAGGAGCGCGGCGCTCGTCAGCACGAGCTGCACCGCATCGCGCCGGATCAGCCGGACCATCCGGACCGGCCGGATCAGTGGAACGGTCTCGGCGTCTTTGGTGGTGCGCTGATCACGGCGCTGCGGCGAGGACCGGCGTCGTGCCCGGTTTGCGCAGCGGCACGCCGGCGACGCACTGCGGACACTCTTCGGGCGTGTAGACCGGGATGCTCACCTCCCAGAGCGAGATGAGCGGCACCGCGAAGGTCGCGCGACCGGCCGAGCGATCGGCGAGCACCCCGATCCCCACGACCTCGGCGCCGGTCGCAGTCACCGCGTCGATCGTCTCCTGGACCGAGCCGCCGGTCGACATGATGTCGTCGACCACCAGGACCCGTTCGCCCGGATTCATCGTGAAGCCCCGGCGGAACTCGCGGCCGCCGTCATCTCTCCGCTCGGCATAGACCGCCCGCACGCCGAGCTGGCGGGCGACCTCATGGGCCAGGATGATCCCGCCGGTCGTGGGGCCGGCCACGGTCTGGACGGCCAGGCCGCGGGCGGACTCGACGATCGCGGCACAGAGGCGCTCGGTCTCCTGCGGCCATTGGAGCACCTGGAACTTCTCGAGGTACCGGGGCGAATGCTTCCCCGAGGCGAGGATGAAGTGGCCTTCGAGGAAGGCCCCGGCCCGGCTGAAGATGTCCTCGACGACCGTCGGCCCGATCCGCACCGCTCCAGTATGACGACGAACGCCGGCCACCCTTCGGCGCGGTAGCATCACCGCATGGCCATTGCGCAGCGGCCGCGGGTCTCCCGCCGCGATCTTCTTCGGATCTTCGGCGAGGATCGCCTCGTCGCGGTCATCCGGACCGCCACGCCTGAGCAGGCCGACGTCGCCGCGCGCGCGATGGCCGCCGCCGGGGTCCGGCTGGTGGAGATCACCCTCACCGTCCCGGATGCTTTCGAGCTCATCTCGACCCTCGCGCGCGACGAGTCGCTCGCCGACGCCGGCGTGGTCATTGGCGCCGGCACCGTCCTCTCCGGCGCCGAGGCCGAGGAAGCGCTGCTTGCCGGCGCGCGGTTCCTGGTGAGCCCGGCGTTCGTGCCGGACATGATCACGGTGGCGAAGGCCCACGACGCGATGACGATGCCGGGAACGATGACCCCGACCGAGATGGTCGCCGCGGCGAACGCCGGCGCCGACTTCATCAAGGTCTACCCGCTGGCGACGATCGGCGGGCCGGGGTTCATCACGAATGTGCGGCGCGCACTTCAGCGCCTTCCCCTGGTGGCCACCGGGAACGTCGAATACGACGAGATCCCGGCCTACTTCGCGGCGGGCGTCGTCGGCTTCGGGATCGGCGGGCCGCTCGTGCGGCCGGACCTCCTCGACCGTGGCGACCAGGCCGGCGCCATCGCCAACGCGAAGAAGTTCCTCGCCGCGACCAGGGCCGACACCGCGCCGAAGACCTAGCCCGAGTGCCGCGCGACCTTCCCCTCGGGAACGGCGACCTCCTCGTCACCTTCGATGGGCGCTACCAGCTCCGGGACATCTATTTCCCCAACGTCGGTCTGGAGAACCACACCGTCGGCGATGTCTGCCGGTTCGGAGTCTGGGTGGATGGCCGGTTCAGCTGGACCGGCGACGACGGGTGGGAGCGCGATCTCCGCTATGCCCACGAGACCCTCGTGAGCGAGGTCACCCTCGGGCATGCCGGCCTTGGCCTCCGCCTTCGCTGCCGCGACGCCGTGGACTTCGACCGCAACCTCTATCTCAAAGAGGTCACCGTCGAGGACGCCGCCGGCCGCGATCGCGAGGTCCGGCTCTTTCAACACTTCGACGCCCACCTCTTTGGCAACGATGTCGGCGACTCGGCGTTCTATGACCCCCGGACCCGGGCGATCGTCCATTACAAGGGGCGCCGCTTCTTTCTCATCTCCGGCGTGAACGGCAAGGGTGATACCGGGCTTGAGTCCTTTGCCATCGGCCTCAAGGAGGCCGGTGGCCGGGAAGGCACCTGGCGCGACGCCGAGGACGGCGACCTCTCGCGCAATCTCGTCGCGCAGGGCTCGATCGACAGCGTCGGGATGATGGCGGTGCAGGTCCCGGCCGGGGGAATCGGGAAGGCCACGTTCTTCATCGCCGTTGGCGAGCGGTACGAGGATGTCCGCGATCTCGACAAGGTGGTCCGCGAGCGCGGCGTCGGCTCGTTCCTCTCGCGAACAAGGGATTACTGGCATCTGTGGGCGAACAAGGACGAGTCCGTGGCCGACCATCTGCCCGAAGCGCTCTGCGGCCTCTACAAGCGCTCGCTCCTCATCATCCGGACCCAGACCGATAACCGCGGGGCGATCATCGCCGCGAACGACTCGGACGTGCTCCGGTTCAACCGGGACACGTACTCCTACCTCTGGCCCCGCGATGGAGCGCTGGTGGCGAGCGCCCTCGACCTCGCCGGATATGGCGAGGTGACCCGCCGATTCTTCGATCTCTGTGGCGAGCTCATGACCCGCGACGGCTACCTCATGCACAAGTACAACCCCGATGGCTCGCTGGGATCGTCGTGGCACGCCTGGTCCACGCCCGACGGCCGCCTCGAGCTGCCGATCCAGGAGGACGAGACCGGCCTGCCGATCTGGGCGCTCTGGCAGCACTACGAGCACGATCGCGACATCGAGTTCGTCCGCCCGCTGTACCGCAAGCTCGTCCGGACCGGCGCCGATTTCATGTCCAGCTACCGCGAGCCACGGACGAAGCTTCCGGCGCCCTCCTTCGACCTGTGGGAGGAGCGGCGCGGCATCCATGCCTGGACCACCGCGGCGGTCTGGGCCGGCCTGGTCGCGGCCTGCAATTTCGCGGCGGCGTTCGGCCAGCACGAGCTGTCAAAGCGCTATGGCACCGCGGCCGAGGAGATCAAGGCCGCGGCGCTCATCCATCTCTATGACGAGGAGCGCGGCCGGTTCGTCCGCACGGTGAACGTGCTCCCCGATGGCACGATCACCAAGGACGCGACGCTCGACATCTCCATGGCGGGCATCTTCCTGTTCGGGATGCTTCCCGCCGACGACCCGCGCGTGGTCGCGACCATGGCGGCACTGGAGGAGCGGCTGTGGGTGCGCTCCGCGATCGGCGGGATCGCCCGCTATGAGAACGACTACTACTTCCAGCAATCGAACGACATCGCCGCGATCCCGGGAAATCCCTGGTTCGTGGCGACCCTGTGGGTCGCCGAGTATCACGTCGCCACGGCTCGGACGCTCGCCGACCTCGAGCGGGCGAGCGCCCTGCTCGAGTGGTGCGCGACCAAGGCCCTCCCCTCGGGCGTCCTCGCCGAGCAGGTGAGCCCGCTCACCGGGGATCCCCTGTCGGTCTCGCCGCTCACCTGGTCGCACGCCGGCTACGTCGCGGCGATCCAGCGGTATGCCCGCCGCTCCCTGGCGCTCAAGCAGGGCCTTCGAGACAAGGTGAAGCGCTCCGGCGAGGTGATGGGCTGAGGCTTCTGTCCTTCGCCCTCGTGATCGCGGTCATCCTGGCCGCGTGCGGCGGGACGACCGCCGTCCCGCCGGGTGCCGAGGGCGGCATCTGTGCCAAGGCGACCTTCGTGCTGGCGAACCCGTCCGGCCTGATCTGCCTGGATGACGCCGCCAAGCCGATCGGAAGGCTCGTCGAGCTCCCGCCCCAGTCGGCACCGTCCTTCCCGTCGCTCGATCCCACCGGGAAGCAGCTGGTGTACGCGATCACGAAGGCTCCGGACCCGAAGACCGGATTCGGCACCGATATCGAAGCGGTGAACATCGATGGCACCGGTCATCGGGTGATCGTCGCGCACGAGGCGGAGAACGTGTTCTACGACACTCCGCGCTACGACGCGACCGGCACGTTCCTCTACTTCCACCGGAACGCCGCGGTGCTGAAGGACGGCAAGTACGTGGGGAACGACTCGACCATCGAGCGCCTGAACGTTCGGACGAACGAGCGCGTCCGCCTGCTCACGGATGCCGCCGATCCGACCATCTCCGCTGACGGGAAGACCATCGCCTTCGTCCACCTCACCAACGGTCAGGCTGATGGGATCTGGAGCTCCGACGGGGAAGGCGGCGGGGCCAGGCCGCTCCTCAAGGACAAATTCTTCTACCTGCAGACGCCGCGCTTCTCTCCGGTGGGCGACGACCTGGTGTTCTGCGGCGCCGGGCACAGCGCCACTCGGGTCATCCCCGGCGGCGGCGCGGCACGGCCACCCGGCACGCTGCCGCATGCGGCCCACCTCGGGATCCCTTCCGAGCTGTTCAGCCTGAAGCGCGATGGGACCGCGCTCCGGTCGATCACCCAGACCGGCGATGACACCGTGCCGGCCTGGTCCAAGGACGGCTCGCGGATCGCCTACATCTCGACCGGGGCGTTCTTCGTCCTCACCGTGAGGGACGGGGCGGTCCGCACGCTCGCCTCCGGTCAGGACTTCTTCTTCGGAGACATCGCCTGGCTGAAGTAGCTCAGGCCGACGGCGGGAGGCGGTAGCCCGCGAGCGCCGGCTCACCCCGCAGCTTCGCGTAGCCCGGCTTGATGCGGTCGTAGATGATCCGCACGCGCTCCTCGTAGCCGATGAACGCGCTCTTCATCGCGTTGATCGAGAGCCGCTCGACATCCGCCAGCGTGAGGCCGAGCGTTGCCGAGAGCCGCTGGAGCTCCACCGACAGGCTCACATCGCTCATCAGCCGGTTGTCGGTGTTCACGGTGACCCGAAACTTCTGATCGAGGAACTGCCGGATGGGGTGCTCGGCGAGCGACGCGACCGCGCCGGTATCGACGTTGCTCGAGGGGCAGACCTCGAGCGGGATCCGCTTGTCCCGGATGTAGGTCGCGAGCGGGCCGAGCTTCACCACCCGGCCCTCGGCGATGGCCATGTCCTCGACCAGCCGGACGCCGTGGCCGATGCGATGGGCCCCGCAGTACTGGAGCGCCTGCCAGATCGACGGCGGGCCGAATGCCTCCCCGGCGTGGATCGTGATCGAGAAGTTCTCGCGCCGGCAGTACTGGAACGCTTCGAGGTGCGCTTTGGGCGGATACCCCGCCTCTTCCCCCGCGATGTCGAAGCCGACGACGCCACGCTCCCGGAAGGCGACGGCCAGCTCGGCCATCTCGAGCGAGTCCGTGCGGTCGCGCATCGCGCAGACGATCTGCCTTAGCACGATGCCGTGGTCGCGCTCGGCGCGGGTGAATCCCCGCGACACCGCCTCGACGATCTGCTCCAGGTTCAGGCCGCCGCGGGTCGAGAACACCGGGGCGTACCGGACCTCGGCGTAGACCACCCCATCCCGGGCGAGGTCTTCGCCCGATTCGAAGGCCACGCGCTCGATCGCCTCGCGCGTCTGCATGACCGCGATGGTGTGCTCGAAGCCCCGCAGGTAGAGGGCGAGCGACCCGCCGGCCGCGGCGCTCGAATGGAACCACCGGCCGAGCTCGGCCGCCTCGTCGGTCGGAAGACCACGGTACCCCTGCTCGCGGGCGAGCTCGATGATCGTCGCCGGACGCAGCCCGCCATCGAGGTGCTCGTGCAGGAGCACCTTGGGCGCAGCGACCAGGAGCTCGAGCGGGAGCAGGCCGCTACCCCTGTGCCGGCACCGGCGCGCGGAGACCGGTGGCGACCGCGAGGGCGATACGGGTCATCCGGTCGACCGCCGCGCGCATCTCGGCATCGCTGATCCGGGTGAACGTGCCGTCAATGACCATGTCGGAGATCAGCAGCAGGCACCCCGCCCGCACGCCCTTCAGCGCCGCGACGGTGAACAGCGCCGCGGCCTCCATCTCGACCGCGAGCACGCCACGCTTGGACCAGCGCGCGTAGATCCCCTCGTCAGGGTTGTAGAACAGATCGCTCGAGGCGACCGGCCCCACTTGGACCGGCTGCCCCATCGCCTCGGCGGCATGGACCGCCGCGTGGCTGAGCTCCCAGCTCGCGGTCGGGGCGTGCGGCTCGTTCCCGACCAGATGCGAGGCCGTCGCGTCCGCCGGCACCGCCGAGATCGCGATCACGGTGTCCCCGAGCTTCTGGCCGAGCTGCAGCCCGCCGCAGGTGCCGACGCGCAGGAGCGTCTTCACGCCGAGCTGGATGAGCTCCTCGAAGACGATCGTCGCCCCCGGGCCGCCCATGCCGGTCCCCTGCACGGACACCCGGGTCCCCTCGTAGGTGCCGGTGTAGCCAAGCAGGCCGCGCTCGCCATTCACCTGCCGGGGATCGGTGAAATACGTCTCGGCGATGTATCTGGCGCGCAGGGGATCGCCCGGCAGCAGGCAGGCTTCGGCGTAGTCGCCGGGCTCGGCACGAAGGTGGATCGGCATCGTTCCCTACTCCCCCGCGAATCCTTGCGCGTTCCCCAGGTGGGGCCAGACCCGCTCCATCGTGATGGAGAGCAGCTGCCTGGTGTGATTCCGGTCGTGATGCACCCATTCGTGGAGGAGATCGGGGACGAAGAGCTCGCCAACCTTCGGGTGGACACCGGAGCGGCGGAGCGCAGCGGCATCGAGCTTCTTCACCAGCGCGACGCTCTCACGACGGAGGGTCACGAATTCGTCGACCAGGGCACGTGACTCCTTGTCGCAGTCGTGCCGCTCGGCCTGCACCGCGACCTGGTCCCACGCCTCGAACGCCGGCCGATGCTCATCCAGCATCGTGCGGATCCGGCCGGCGAATCCACGCCGCTCGGCCTCGATGAGGTGCCCGACGACCTCGCGGGCGCACCAGTCGCCCGGCCCCGGATGCCAGCCGCCGTCCTCACCAAGCCCCGCGAGCTCGCCGACGATGAGCATCTGGCTCGCGTGCAGGAGCTCGGCGACGCGCGCCGGCGCGAGCGCCTGGGGATCGCCGGATGATGGTGCCTGGCTCATGAGGTCTCCTCCCGCACCGCCTCGGCGGGGTGCGCCCCTGCAACGATGCGCCATCCGGAGCGGGCCGGTATCCCGAACACGATGTCGTCGGGTCGGACCGGCACTCGATTCAGCTCCCGCCCGGTCGCCGCACGGATCGCCGCGACGATCGCCGGCGTGCTCGAGATCGTTGGTGGCTCGCCAACCCCCTTCGCGCCATACGGCGCGTCCGGATGCGGATGCTCGATGAGATCGGTGAGGACCGGCGGCATGTCGAGGAACGTCGGGAGCAGATAATCGGTGAACGACGCGTTCTTCACTGCCCCGTCCTTCAAGACGATCTCCTCCATGACCGCGAGGCCGAGGCCCTGCGCGATCCCGCCCTCGAGCTGCCCGACCACGGCCACCGGATTGATCGCCTTCCCCACGTCCTGCGCGGTCGCGACCTGCACGACCTTGACCAGACCGGTCCCCAGGTCCACGTCGACGCTCGCGCGGTGCGCGGCGAACAGGAAGGCCACATGACCCTGGTTCTGCGTGTTCGGGGCGAGCGGCTCGGTGTCCTTGTGCCGGTAGGTGATGCGCCGCTCGACCGGGGTATCGAGCAGCTCCTCCAGATCGTCACGGAGGGTGCCCCGCGTGCGCGCCCGTGCGTCGAGCTCAGCGTTCACCAGGCCGCAGGCGGCCTTCACCGCCGCGCCGGCCATCCAGGTCTGCCGTGAGGCCGAGCTCGATCCGGCCGAGCCGATCTGCGTGTCGGCGTTCAGGACGACGACGCGCTCGAGTCCGAGCTCGGTGCGCGCGATCTGCAGCTGCACCGTGACGACGCCCTGCCCCACCTCCGCCGCCGCGGTGTGCACGTACGCGATCGGGCCGCCCGGGTCACGCTCGAGGCGGACCCGGGCGTCACAGGAATCGTCG
>DATLEG010000272.1:0-7073 GCA_035525465.1 Saccharimonadales bacterium (SeqCode) | reverse complement strand
AACCGGAGCGGCGCCTGGTAGCGGACGCAGGCTTCGCCGATGGTGAAGTCGACGCCGCGGTCCAGCAGGTCACGCGCATATTCGATCCCCAGGTCACGCAGGTAGGCGATCCGCCCGACCTCGGCGAACAGGAGGTAGTTCGCGTAGTAGACGACCCCCTGCAGATCGGTCTCGCCGAAGCGGACCCGCTGGCGGTGGGCGAACGGTGCGAACGGATGGTCCATTGCCGAGAGCCTAGGAGGTCTGGCACAGGCCCTGCACCAGACCCTGGTATGAGAACACCGGACGACCGTGCCCACACGTCCCCCGAGACCGAGCGCCTCGAGCGTCCCCCCGTTGGGCCAGAACGGCTGGAGCGGGTCGAACGCGTGGAGCGCGTGGCCGTACCGGCCGCAAGCCCGGCGGGGCAGGTGAACGTGAACGCCGGCGGCAGCCAGCCCGTCTGGACGGTCACGCGCGTCGTGGTCCTTCTGTTCACCGTGCTCGAGATCGTCCTCCTGGTGCGCTTCATCCTGAAGTTCGCGGCAGCGAATCCGGATCAGCCGCTCGTCGCCGCCCTCTACGGCGCCACCGAGCCCCTGGTGCGGCCGTTCCAGGGCATCTTCCCCGCGGTGACCTCGCCGGTCGTCGTCGACATCCCGGCGCTGCTTGCGATCCTGTTCCTCTTCGGGATCGCAGCGCTCATCGTCGCGCTCGTGCGGGCCGTCGCCGGACGCGCTTCCTAGCCCAGCGTCTTCGCGGCGGCCCGGATCTCGTCCAGCGCACGCGGGTCATCGAGCGACGAGGTGTCGCCCAGATCCGCCGATCCGAGATAGGCGCCGCGGATGAGCCGGCGGAGGATCTTCCCGTTGCGGGTCTTCGGGAGCTGATCGACGAAGCGGACCGCCTTCGGACGCAGCGGCTTTCCCAGCTGCTCCGCGATGCGATCGGAGACCGCCCGCGCGAGGTCTGTCGACGGGACCTCGGCCGGACGGAGGATCGCGAAGACGACGATCGCCTCGCCCTTCAGCTCATCGGGCACCCCGATGGCCGCCGCCTCGCTCACCGCCGGATGCGCGACCGCAGCCGACTCCACCTCCGCCGGGCCGACGCGCTTGCCCGCGATCTTCAACGTGTCGTCGCTCCGGCCCTCGATGAACCAGAAGCCCTGGTCGTCCACGCGCGCCCAGTCCCCGTGGACCCAAAGGCCGGGCATCCGCGACCAGTACGTCTCGAGATAGCGCTCGGGATCGCGCCAGAACCCGCGGGTCATCCCCGGCCAGGGCTGGCGGATGACCAGCTCACCAACGGTCCCCCGCACGCGCTGCGCGCGCTCATCGACGACGTCGACATCCATCCCCGGACAGGGGCCGCGGAACGAGATTGGCTCGATGTCGCTCCAGGTCGAGCAGCCGAGGATCCCGCCGGAGATCTCGGTGCCACCGGAGTAGTTGATGATCGGGCAGCGCTCTTCGCCGACGACCCGGAAGTACCACCACCAGGGATCGGGATTCCATGGCTCGCCGGTGCCGCCCAGGACCCGGAGGCTCGAGCGATCGTGTGCGCGCACCGGCGCGTCGCCGGCGCGCATCAGCCCCCGGATCGCCGTCGGTGAGATACCGAGATGCGTCACCTTGTGCCGCTCGACCATCGACCAGATCCGTGACGCGTCAGGGAAATCGGGGGTGCCGTCGTAGGTCACGATCGTCGCGCCGAGCATGAGCGCCCCGGCAATGAGCCAGGGTCCCATCATCCAGCCGATGTCGGTGAACCAGAACATGACGTCGCCCTGCTGCAGGTCGAAGCAGTGGGCCATGTCCTGCGCCGCCTTCAGCGGAAAGCCGCCGTGCACATGCAGCGCGCCCTTCGGCCGCCCCGTGGTGCCGGAGGTGTAGATGATCATGAAGGGATCCTCGGCCGCGGTGTCAGCCCAGGCCCGACCATCGCTCCCGCGCTCCAGCACCGTGGCCCACGTCACGTCGCGGTCGTGCTTCGGATACGCGCGGCCGAGACGCTCCGCGACGATGACCAAACGCACGGTCGGCGCGCCGTCGGCCGCGGTATCGGCGGTCTCCTTCATCGGAACGACCGCGCCGCGGCGGTGGAATCCGTCGGCGCAGATGAGGACCGAGGCCTCGCAATCGCGGAGCCGACCGGCGATCGCTTCGGCGCCGTAGCCGGAGAAGATCGGGGTGTAGATCGCGCCCAGGGCACCGCAGGCGAGGACCGCGACCACGCACTCGACCCCGAGCGGGAGGAACACGGCGATCCGGTCGCCGGGGGAGACGCCTGAGGCGCTGAGGCCGGCGGCGAACCGGGTGACCTCGGCGCGGAGCTCGGCGAACGTGAGCCGCTCGACGGACCCGTCCTCGCGCTCGGCGATGAGCGCGATGGCCGAGGGGTCTCGATCGGTCCGCAGCGCGGTCTCGACATAGTTCAGCCGGCCACCGGTCCACCAGGTGGTCCAGGGCACACCCCGCGAGGTGTCCATGGCGCGGTCGTAGGGCGTTGCCCACACGACACCAAGGTCCGCTTCGACCGCACGCCAGAAGCGCTCGAGGTCGGCGGTGGCCCACCGGAGCAGCGATGGATAGTCGGAGAGGCCTTGGGAGGAGGCGAAGCGGCGGAGCCGGCTTCGCTCGCGATACGCCTCGTTCGGGGACCAGGCCGGGCTCACTGCCGGAATGCTATCTATCCTCGTCGCATGCCGGCCAAGAAGGTCACCCCCGCCAAGGCCAGGAAGTCCGTGACGAAGGCCGTTGCGAAGCGCCGGGCGACCCGACGCGGGCCGGCGGGCCCGCGCGGACCGGAGCCCCGGGAGAGCGCGATCGCGTCAGGGCACGACGACGTCGCCGGGCTCGAAGCGCGGATCCGCGACGCTGGAGGCGTCGCGCTGGCAGCGTACCGCGATCCCTATGCCGGATCCCCGCTCATCCTGGCAAGCCTGCCGCTTCGCGCCATCGAGCCGACGCCGTTCCAGCGGGATCTCTCGCGGGTCCACGCCGACCGCCTGTCCGTCGCCATCGGCGCCGTGGGCATCTTCCTCGATCCGGTGATCGCGGTCCCGACGAAGGACGGCTTCGCGTCCCCCAACGGCCGGCACCGCCTCGCGGCGGCGAAGAAGCTCGGCCTGCGCAGCGTCACCGCATTGGTCGTCGCCGATCCGGCGATCGCCTACCGGATCCTGCCGCTCAATACCGAGAAGGCGCACAACCTGCGTGACCGCAGCCTCGAGGTCATCCGGATGGCCCGGAGCATCGCCAGGGAGCAGCCGCGTTCACGCGAGACGGACCACGCCGCCTCGTTCGAGGCGCCCTTCCTCCTGACGCTCGGGGCGGCGTACGAGGAGCGCTCCCGGTTCGCCGGCTCGTCCTATCAGCCGATGCTCCGGCGGGTCGACGGATTCCTAGACGGCACGCTCCCGGCCGCCCTCCGCCAGCGCGATCAATGGGCCCGGCGCCTGCTCGACATCGATGACCGCGTCACCGCCCACATCGCCGTGCTGCACAGCATCGGGTTCAAGAGTCCCTACCTGCGTGCGCTGGTCGTCGCGCGCTGCAATCCGGTCCGCTGGATCCCGCAACGAAAGGGAGCCCCGCCGCCGATGACGATGGCCGAGGCCCTCACCCGGATGGCCGCGGCCGCGCGCAAGTTCGAGCCGCGCTCGGTCCGGGCCGGCGACCTCGCCCTGGTCGCCGCGATCTCGAGCGACGAAGGCTAGATCTCGGGCACGTACCCGAGGACGATCGCGGCGATGACCAGCCCGACGATCGCAAGCACGATGACCGCGAGCGGCACCGCGTAGAACAGGACGACCGCGAGCAACAGCATCCGGAGCGCCGGTCGGCGGGCGAGTCCGTAGTGCGCCTGGATCCCCCGCCAGGTGATGACCCCGAGGAGGAAGAGCGACAGCGTCCCGATGAGCTCGGCCCCCCGGGGGCCGACACCGCTGCCGCTGCCGAGCGCCAAGCCGGCGAGATCGGCCGGGATCCGGGTCAGGGGGACGGCATATCCCAGGAGCACGAGCATCGGCCGGTACGGTCTCGGCCTCGCCCGCATCCGGGCCGCGGCATGGACCGCCGTGGAGCCGAGCAGCCAATAGAAGAGCGGCGCGACGCCGGTCAGGACGAGGACCGCGTCCCACGAGCGCTCCACCAGGTACAGGACCACCGCGGTGCGCTCGCGGCCGAGGAGGTCGATCAGCATGGTCACCGCGGGGCTCCGCTGGTCGCCGTACAGGATGGCCGCGATCGGCACGTCCGCCGCGACCCGGAGCGCATTCGCCGCCGCGACCGCCGTGGCGATGGCGATGAGGATCGCGGCCGTGCGTAGCCGGCCGCTCAGGAGGACGGCCGCCGTGCCGATGCGTGGTGACCGCGCGAGCTGCCACAGGAGCATCAGCGGAAACTCGCTGCAAGCGCGGCCGAGAGCGCACGGTCCGTCGCGACGTCGATCGCCATGCGCTGCTCGCGCGGCAACGTCGGTGTGTCCGCATCATGGAGCGACTCCGGCACCGGCATGCCGAGCATGATGAGGTACTCGATCGACCAGGCACGGCGGACCGCGTCCTCGTCATAGCCGCCGCCGCCCATCGCGATCCAGGGGAGCGCGAAGCCGCGGAACGTCGAGACCATCTCCGCCCGGGCGCGGGTGGAGATCAGCAGGTGCGTGAGCGGGTCGCTGAAGTGCGAGTCGATGCCCTGCTGGGTCACCAGCACATCAGGCCGGTAGCGCGCGACGAGCGGCGGCACCACCTCGGTGAAGGCTCGGCCGTAGGCGAGATCGTCGGTGAACGCGGGGAGCGCGACGTTGATGCTGTACCCGGTGCCGCGGCCGGTCCCGCGCTCCTCGGCGAAGCCGGTACCGGGGAAGAGCGTGCGGCCACTCTCATGCAGCGAGATCGTGAGCACCTGATCGGTGTCATAGAACGCCGTCTGCACCCCGTCGCCGTGGTGCGCGTCGATGTCCACGTACGCGACCCGCATCCCCCGGTCGGCGAGCAGGCCGCAGACGATCGCCGGGTCGTTGTAGATGCAGAAGCCTTTCGCGTGATCGCGCATCGCATGGTGCAGACCACCAGCACCGTTGAACGCGACGCGGGCCCGACCGGCGAGGACCTCCTCCATCGCGACGAGCGTGCCGCCGGTCGTGAGGAGCGACGCCTCGTGCATCCCGGCGAAGGGCGGCGTATCCCCATGCCGGTCGAGACCCCACCGGCGGTGGTCGCCGTCCGGTTCGGCGGAGGCTCTGCGCACCGCTTCGATGTAGGCGGGCTCGTGGATCCGCCCGATCTCGGCTTCCGTCGCCGCGCGGGGCCGCAAGAGCACGCTCTCCGGCCGGTCGAACGCGCCGAGGTCCCGCAGCGTTCCGTGGACGCCGATGAGCCGCCGGGGCTTCAGCGGGTGGTCGTCGCGGTAGACGTGCGACGCGAGCGCGGGGTCCCAGAGGAAGCCGGCCCGATCGGAGCTCAGCGCTGCAGCGTCGCCATGAGCTCGCGCCACTCACCCGGGGACAGGCCAGACTCGGCCTGCTCGACCTTCTCCCCGCGCGCGAGCTGCCGAACGACCGCCAGAGCTCTGGCAGACAGCTCGACGCCACCCATGCGGTAGTCCATGAACGCTTCATGTGTCAGCGGCACCCACCGCTTCACGACGTCAAGGAGCACGTCGGCATAGACACGTATCTCGTGTTGCGCATGGGCATCTGCCCGAAGCCGCAGAAATCCCAGGAGGTTGTGCAGGTTCGTCTTCCAATACCACTGGGTGTACAGATTCACGGAGAGATTCATCCTCGCGAGCTCGCGCGCGAGGCCGAAGCCCGCCCCACCGTCAGTGCCCGACTCGTCGCCGATAAGCCGTTCGTAATTGCGGTAGCTACGCGTGGCGTCACTTTTGAGGATCTCGAGGACCTCAAGGGCCCGATCGTGGTCGAGCACCGTGCCACGCCCCTGCCGGTTCGAGTCAGATTGCTTACCCAGGTCTTCAGGTCGCGGGATGTAGAACTCACGCTCCAGGATGGAGTACCGGCCCGAATATTCATTGACGCTGTTGTGAACGATGAAGCCATTCGCGACGAAGTTGTGGAACGGCCCGGACACGGAGAGGTCATACGTCATCTCCTCACCGACGTACTCGATCTTCGCCACTCGCGACCAGGTCCGCATCAGCTTCGCCGCACGGGGCCTCCGCCGACCCTCGGGCAACGGTCTGCGGCCGCGCGGATGGCGGGTCCAGAACTGCAGTGGCTCGAGGCCATGCCCGGCATCCGCAAGAAGCTCCAGTTCCAGGTTGAACCGATGTACGTCGCGATGACAAGCATCACAAAGGGTCGTCAGGTTAGCGACGTCCCGGGCCTGATCCGGCGCGTGCCACACGGGATCGATGTGATGCGCATGCAGCGACCCTTTCGACGCGCAAAGAACACAGGCGAAGCTGTTGCGGCGATGGACGCTCTCGGCGTGGGACGACGTCCACGCTCCCACCAGGGCGCGCTCGGACGTCATGCCGCCCTTCCAGAAGTTCGAAGCGCTCCCCTGCCGCGCGCGCCTGACATTCGCTTTCGCTTCTTCGGTCCACACGCGTCGCACGCTGAGTGTGCGGCGCTGAGCTCGCTGGGCGAGTCCGGAAAGCCGTGCCTTTTCGCCTGCAGTGAATTGGAGCCCGCAGCGCTTGAGTGACTGGCGGATCGTCTCGTACTTCACACCTGCGAGCTCCGCCATCTCCGTTACCGTCAGTCCAGCAGCCTTTTGGCTGGCCAGCCATTCGCTGTCCCAGTGCAACTTGGTACCGTTCACTGCTAACCGCGGGGCGTCGCCGCGCCAGCTGACACCGCCCTGTTCGTTCATCCGCAGCTGTGTCGCCGCACCGAGGGTGAGCCAGCCGGCTTCGGTGAGGCAGCGGTGATCCTCGGTCATCTTGACCGCATAGCCGTTCTCGAGAGTGACGCGGAACACAGGCCTCGTACCGGTCGACCACACATCAGTGATATGGGTCCACGAGATCTCACCTGTCACTTCGTCACACATCCGGAGCTGCATGCGACGGATCCGGTCGCGAAGCGGGACGCGCGCCATCGGAACTCGCTCGGCCCATGCG
>DATLEG010000267.1:0-3948 GCA_035525465.1 Saccharimonadales bacterium (SeqCode) | reverse complement strand
TGACGCACGGGATGCGCAAGCTCGGAAAAGGCTTCGCCGACCCCTGACGCACGCGCCGCGTCCGCGTCCGCGTCCCCGTCCAGGTGCTCAGGCCCGGGCCGAAGAAAGAAGCTACTGCTGAAGGGCGGTGAGGAGCGCCGGGAGACCGAGCTGGCCCACGACGCGGGCGCGCTGCAGGAGGTACATGTTCGCCGAGCTCTGGGCCGAGCCACCCATCTTCTTGTAGGCCGAGAGATAGCCGCAGCCCTGGAGCGCCGGGAAGGAGTCCAGGTTGTAGTCGCCCGAGGGATACGCGAAGTGGCGGACGTCGGTGCCGGTCCAGTCCGAGAGGAACTGGCGCGCCGTGCACATCTGATAGCGCTGGATCGCGTAGGAGGTGTTCATGCTGATGTGGTCCATCGCGTGCGATTCCACATCCATGCCCGCGTCCGCGAGGGCGCGGACCTGATCCCGGGTGATGTAGCCGGCGGTGCCCACCTTGTTCACGGTGACGAAGAAGACGCCGACGAAGTTGTACTTCTGCAGGAGCGGCAGCACGACCGAGTAGGCGTCGGCGTAGCCGTCGTCGAAGGTGAGCATGACCGGCTTCGCGGGCAGCGGCGCGGTCTGGTCGAGGCTCCACCAGAGGTCTCGCGTGGTGACCCCGTTGTAGCCCTGGTCGCGCAGGTAGCGAAGGTGCTCTTCGAAGTCCGTCGGGCTCACCGTGAGGCTGCGGCGCAAGGTCATGTTCGGGTCGGTCGCCGGCAGCCAGGAGACGTAGTGGTACATCAGCGACGGCACCCGGATCTGGCGCGTGCCATCGGCCTGGACCGCCGGGGCGTAGGTCCGCGGCGGCGGGGGCGGGGGCGGGGGCGGGACGACCGGGGCGGGGAGCTGCGGCACATGGTCGTCGTCGGCCTTCACCGTGACGTACCAGAAGACCCCGTAGTCCTCGAGCCATTGCTGGCCTTCGAGGAGCGGCCGCAGGCCAAGACGGTAGACGCCGGGGGTGACCGGGGCCTGCACGGTGAACTGGAACCAGGCCACCTGACCCGGCCCGACGTACGAGGTGGGCTGCACGGCGATCCGATTCGTCCGAGGCCAGCCGGTCGGCGGCGTGCCGAGCGAACCGTCTCCGCCGAGCGCGCTCGCCTTGTCCTGTCCCGGCTCCGGTCCCCAGGTGCCGAGGTAGGCATTGCCGTACCAGCCCTGCGATCCGCTGTTCAGGAAGGCGACGGTGGCGACCGAAGTGCCGCCAGGGCAGAGGACCGGGTAGCCACTCTGGCCGTAGTAGGCGGCGTGCGCGCCGGGAAGGCCGGTGGCCGGTGCGGCCGGCGGGGCGACCCCGCTCCCGACCCCGGGGGTGCAGAGCGCGGGCAGCACGGCGGGGCCGAGGGGTGACGGGTCCCGCCCGACAGCAGGCGCTGCGGGGAGTCCGAGAGAGGCGAGGACGAGCGCGAGGCTGAGCAGGCTACGAAGCAATCCGGACCCTTTCGTGGTTCGCTCGCGTCGTGACGCCTGTATCAACGCTCGCGCTTGCGTACTGTGATGCTAGAAGCGCCAGATGTGCCCGGTCAAGACATTCGGGTGTCAGGTAAGACCACCGGGCGGCCGTTCACCTGGATCACCTCGAGGCCTGGGCCGAAGATCCGCTGGACCGGCCCCGCCGCCAGGACCTCGCCGGGGGGTCCGTCGGCGCTCACCCGGCCGTCCACCAGGGCGATGATCCGGTCGGCAAGCGCCGCGAGATTGAGGTCATGGAGGACCGTCACCAGCACGAGGCCGCGGGCCCGGGCCAGATCGCGCACCAGGAGGACGGTCGAGCGCTGATGACCGGGGTCCAGGTGGACGGTCGGCTCGTCGAGCAGCAGCACATCGGTCTCCTGCGCCAGGGCCATCGCCAGGACCGCGCGTTGGCGCTCCCCGCCGCTCAATGAATCCATGCGCCGGCCGGCCAGGGCACCCAGGTCCAGCTCGCCGAGCGCCCGCTCGACCGCCTGCGCGTCGGCGGCGGTTGGCCGGGAGAACAGCGTCGACCGGGCAGTGCGGCCCAGCGAGACGATCTCGCGCACGGTGAACGGGAAGAGCGTGTCGAACGACTGCGGGACCACGGCGATCCGTCCGGCAAGCTCGCGGCGGGAAATCGTCGCGACGTCGCGGCCGTCGAGACGGACCTGTCCCGCCGTGGGATGGAGCAGTCCGGCGAGCGCCCGGAGCAACGTCGACTTTCCTGCCCCATTCGGCCCGACGAGCGCGATGAGCGTCCCCGGGCGTAGCTCCAGATCGATGCCGCCGAGCACCCGCCGCGCGCCGTAGCCGGCGACCAGCCCGCGCGCCACCAGCTCGGTCACAGCACCGCCCGGCGGCCGGCCCGCACGAGCAGCACCAGGAAGAACGGGGCACCGACGAGGCCGGTGATCACGCCCACCGGGACCTCGGCTGGCGCGAGGATGATCCGCGCCCCCAGATCGGCGAGGACGAGCGCGCTCGCACCACCGAGAAAACAGGCGAGGACGAGGCGGCGGTGGGTCGCCCCGACGAACGGACGGAGCGCGTGCGGGACCACGAGGCCCACGAAACCAACGAGGCCCGCCAGCGCGACCGCGGCACCGGTGAGGAGGGCGGACGCGCCGATGACCGCGACCGTCGTGTGCTCCGGGTCGACCCCGAGCGACGCCGCGGTCTCCTCGCCGAACACGAACGCATCGATCCGGCGGCCGAGCGCCAGCGCGAGCGCAAGCCCCAGAGCCACGATGACCGCGGCGACCGCGAGCTCTCCCTGCGCGCGGATCGCGACACCGCCGGACAGGATGTCGACGATCGCCCGCAGCCGCACGGCGAGGCGGTCGCTCGACACCAGGAGCAGCGTGACGAGAGCCCCGGCGAAGGAGGTGAGGACGACGCCGGCCAGGAGCACCGTGAGCACCGTCGTCCGACCGCCGAGGCGCGCAAGCTGCCAGACCACCAACGCCGAGACGAGCGCTCCGGCGAATGCGGCGACCGGCACGACCGCGGCCGAGAGCGCCTCCCCAAGCGCGATGACCCCGACCGCGCCGAGCGCGGCGCCGGCCGAGGTCCCGGTGACATAGGGATCGGCGAGCGGATTCCGGAACAGCCCCTGGAGGAGCGCCCCCGCCGCGCCGAGCGCGCCGCCAACGAGGGCCGCCGCGAGCACCCGCGGACCGCGAAGCTCGCGGATGATCACCGCGGTCACCGGATCGCCCCCGCCGCCGAGGGCGGCGAGGACGTCCAGTGGCGAGAGCGGGACCGCGCCGATCATCACCGCGAGCACCAGGCTTGCGGGAAGCAGCGCGATGAGGACGGCGAAGGTCGCCGTGGCGCGGACGGCGGTCACCGGGATCGGCCGGTGTCCCGCGGGCTCAGCGGTAGAGCTCCGGATGCACGAGCTTCGCGTACGCCAGGGCCGCGGCGCCGACCCGCGGTCCGGGCCGGTCGAAGAGGCTTCCCGGGACCGGGTACACCCGCTTGTTCTTCACCGCGTTCATCGCCGACCAGCCGGGCCGCAGGGCGACCTGCTCGGCCGTGGTCCCGTAGCCCGAATCCCCCAGCACCACCACCTCCGGATCGGCCTTCACCACCTCCTCCGCGGAGATCGAGGGGTACTGGGTCTTGGCGGCCGCCGCGATGTTCACCCCGCCGGCGACGGTGATGAGGTCATCGATGAATGACTTTGGGCCCACGGTGTACATCTTCGTCAGGTCCGAGGCGTCCACTTCGTGGAACACCCGCAGCTTGGCCGCGCTCTGGGTCTTCGCGCTCACCGCGTCGATCTGCTTTTGGATGTCGGCCGCGAGGGCGCGCCCGTCCGCGCCCACCGCCTGGCCGAGCAGGATCGCCGTCCGCGCCACATCGGGGAGGCCCTGCGGGTCGACGATGAGGACGGCCGCGCCCAGCTGGGTCAGCGCCTCGATCGTGCCGTCGGAGAATTTCACGGCGACGATGAGATCC
>DATLEG010000261.1:0-5154 GCA_035525465.1 Saccharimonadales bacterium (SeqCode) | reverse complement strand
CGCCAAGACGATCGCGCTCCTCCTCGATGGCCGACGCCAGCACGTCGCTCACCGGAAAGCCGTCTTCGGCATAGCCGATCGCCGGCGCGAGTGCCCGGTCGAGCCCAAGACGTCCGTGTCCATCCACGATGTCCGCCCAGGCCGCCGGGCAACCGGGCACCGTCGCCAGCTCCGCGCCCCGGTCGGCATACCCGCCGGCGTAGCGCTCCACGTCGACCGACGCCGGCGCGGCGCCCGAGCCGTTGTACGCGGTGACCGTGCCGGTGCCGGCCTCATAGACCAGGGCGAGCACATCGCCTCCGACCGACGTCCGGTGCGGGAGCACGACCGCGCAGACCGCCGCGGCGGCGATCGCCGCATCCGCGGCGGTGCCGCCCTCGCGCAGCGCCGCGAGCCCGGCGGCCGTGGCCAGGTGATGGCCGCTCGCGACGATGCCGTTCGCCGAACGGACGGTGGGCCGATGGGCCGCGCGAAGGGTCATCCGGCGATGGTATCCGTCACCAGACGCCGCGAGCTACGCACCCCGCACGAGCGCCGCGACGACGAAACGCCAGGCGAAGGCGGCGACCAGCGCCACGATGAGGCCGAGGCCGAGCGAGCCGCGGGGCCGCGGCGCCACGGGCATCAGCGCGACCGCAAGGGCGACGAGGATGAGCTCGGGGCGTTCGGTCACGAACACGGCGGCAAAGAGGATGTACCCGATCGCGGTCCAGGCGAGGAGACCCGGGCCGTTCGTCGCGACCACGAACGCGGCGAAGGACGCCGCGACGGCGGAGCCCCACAGCAGCACGTCGGTGTCGAGGCGACCGAACGAGCCGCCGGTGTTGACATAGGCGAATACGGACATCGCCGCGGCGTCGAAGGCCGCGACGAGCGTGCGGGTGAAATGCGAGCTGGAGGATCCGCCCGAGCGTCCGGGTCGGCCGAAGCTGCCGCCCGCGGTCCTCATGGCGCGGCCCCCGGGTGGACCAGGCGGGTGTAGCCGACCGGCTCACCGGGAGCGAGCGGCACCGGACGCGATCCGTCGAGGTGCAGGAGCATCGCCTGCTCGTCGCAGGCAAGGCGCTTCGGGCAGACCGGACACTCCTCGGCGCTCTTCTCAGGGAGGCGCGCGAGGCTGGTGAGGGTGAACCCGCACTTGACGAAGAAGTCAGGGACCAGGGTGAGCGCGAAGACCCGCCGAAGACCACGCTGCCGCGCGGCGGCGACGCAGGCAACGACCAGATCCCGGCCGATCCCTCGGCCGGCCGCCGCAGGCGTCACCGCCAGTGAGCGCACCTCGCCCAGGTCCGCGGTCAGGCTCGCGAGGGCGCAGCATCCCAGGAAGGCCGGGGGGCTCGAGCTCGCGTCCTCGGCCACCACGAAGTCGGACAAGGCGTGCTCCAGAAAGGCCCGGTCACGCAGCAGCATCCGATCCTCGCGAGCGTAGCCATTGATGAGCGCTTCCATCGCGTCGATGTCGGTGGCTCGCGCGGCGCGGACGGCCACCGTGCCGATCACCGGTCGAACGCGCTCCGGGCTTCGGCCAGCGCCTCGCGCACCCGCACCGGTGCGGTGCCTCCCGGTGAGGTGCGGGCGCCGAGGGACCGGTCGATACCGGTCTCGGCGGCGGCGTCGTCGCCGAACCGCCGATCGTGAGCTCGCAGCTGGGCCAGGGTGAGACCGGCGAGGTCCTCGCCCGCGGCCAGACGCTCGCTCACGATCCGGCCGACGATCTCATGCGCTTCGCGGAAGGGCACGCCCTGACGGGTGAGGTGATCGGCAAGGTCGGTGGCGGCGAGCATCCCGCGCTCGGTCGCGCGGCGCATCGATGCGCGATCGAACGTCAGTCCGTCCACGACCAGGGCGAGGGTCTCCAGGGCCGGGGCGACGGTCGTCGCGTCGTAGAGCGGCACCCGCTGTTCCTGAAGATCGCCGCCATAGGCGAGGGGCAGCCCTTTCAGCGCGGTGAGGACCGCCACGAGGTCCCCGATGATCCGTCCCGAGCGTCCACGCACGAGCTCGGCGACGTCGGGGTTCTTCTTCTGCGGCATGATGCTCGACCCGGTCGCGTGCGCGTCGCTGAACGCCGCAAAGCCGAATTCGCTGCCGGTCCAAAGCACGAGTTCCTCGGCGAGGCGCGAGGCATGCACCGCCGCGAGCGCGGCGACGAACACGAACTCGGCGATGAAGTCGCGATCAGCCACTGCGTCGATGCTGTTGCGGAACGTCCCCGCCAGACCAAGCTCCTTCGCGACCGACGCCGGGTCGACCGGGTGCGGCGTGCCCGCAAGCGCGGCGGCACCGAGCGGCGACACCGCGGTCCGCAGGCGGGCATCGGCGACCCTCGCCCGGTCGCGGCGGAACGCCTCCACGTGGGCGAGCAGGTGATGGGCCAGCGAGACCGGCTGAGCCCGCTGCAGATGGGTGTAGCCCGGCATGACCGTGTCGATCTCGTCCCCGGCCCGCGCGATGAGCGCGCGCCCGACGGTCACCAGCGCGCGGTCGAGCGCGTCAAGGGCGTCGAGCGTGAAGAGGCGCAGATCCAAGGCCACCTGGTCGTTGCGGCTGCGCGCGCTGTGCAATCTCCCGGCGACCGGGCCGATCCGCGTCGTGAGCACCTGCTCGACCGCGGAATGGACGTCCTCGGCGTCGTCCGGCCAGGGGAAGGTCCCCGCCGCGAGCTCGGCGTCGATCGTCAGGAGCGCGGCGACGATCCCCTCCGCATCCGCGGCGGCCACGATCCGCTGACGCCCGAGCATCCGGGCGTGGGCGATGCTCCCCCGCACATCGTGGCGGGCGATGACCCGGTCGAGGTCGAGCGAGGCGGTGAATGCGCGTACCCGCGGATCCAGGCCGGTCGCCAGACGGCCCGACCAGAGCGGCTTGCTCACGTCTTCCGCGTCCGTTGGGCGCGGGCGGGCCGTTCGGCCACCCGGCCGGGGATCTGTAGGGTCGCCTCGGAATCCGGTCCCCAGAGCGCCTGGGTCCGCGACTGGTTGCGCAGCGGCAGGCCGAACACGCCGATGAAGCCTTCGGCGGCCTTGTGGTCGAACAGGTCACCCTTGCCGTAGGTGGCAAGGGAGACCGAGTAGAGCGAGTGCTCGGAGCGGCGGCCCACGACGGTCGCCGTCCCCCGATGGAGCCGGATCCGGATCTCCCCGGTCACGAACCGCTGGGTGCTCTGGACATATGCAGCCAGATCCTGATGGTGCGCGCTGAACCAGAGGCCGTTGTACACCAGGTCCGCGTACTCGTCGGCGATGCGGCTCTTGAAGCGAAGTGACTCCTTTGACAGGACCATGTCCTCGAGCGCGCGGTGGGCCTGATGCAGCACGACCGCTGCGGGTGCCTCGTAGATCTCCCGGGACTTGATGCCGACGAGCCGGTTCTCGATCTGATCGATCCGGCCGACCCCGTGCTTCCCGGCCAGGGCGTTCAACTTGTCGATGAGCGACACCCCGTCCATCTTCTGACCGTCCAGCGACACCGGGATGCCTCCGTCGAAGCCGAGGATGATCTCGCGGGGCCGCGCCGGCGCCTCGTCGGGATCGACCGTCCACTGGTACACATCGCGCGGCGGCGCGCCCCAGGCGTCCTCGAGCACTCCGGCCTCGACCGAACGGCCCCACAGGTTCTCATCGACGCTGTACGGGCTCTTCTTCGTCACCGGCACGGGGATCCCCCGAGCTTTCGCGTAATCGATCTCTTCGTCACGGGTCATGTTCATGCCGCCCCGCATCGGAGCGATCACGATCATCTCCGGCGCGAGCGCGCCGACCGCCAGGTCGAAGCGGACCTGGTCGTTGCCCTTCCCCGTGCAGCCATGCGCCACATAGCGCGCTCCCTCGGCGCGGGCCGCGTCGACCAGCAGCTTCGCGAGCAGGGGCCGACCGAGTGCCGTGGCCATCGGGTAGCGGCCCTCATAGAGCGCGCCCGCCTGAAGCGCCGGCCAGACGAAGAACCGGACGAACGGCTCGCGGGCATCCTGGACAATCGCCTTCCGGGCGCCGCTTTTGAGCGCCTTGCGCTGGACCCCGGGGAGGTCCTTCACCGATCCGAGATCGCCGGTACAGGTGACGATCTCGAACCCATACGTCTCGCGCAGCCAGGCAACGGCGACGGAGGTGTCGAGCCCGCCCGAATACGCGAGCACGCAGGTCTGGCCGGCGGTCTTCTGGTTCATGCTGTTCCCTTCCCTGTGGCGACCCGGACGCCGTAGCCCGCCAGCCGTGCGGCGAGCGCCCGGGCCCGGCCGGCGGTGGTCGTGGCGAGGAAGACCGTGTCGTCGCCGGCAAGCGTGCCGACGAGGTCGTCGAGCCGGGTGGTGTCGAGCGCGATGGCGAGGGCGTTCGCCGTCCCCGGTGAGGTGCGCAGCACGAGGATCGTGCCGGCGACGCAGCTTTCGACCGGATAGTCCTCGCAGAACCGGCGCAACCGCTCGGCACCACCCGGGACGCTGGCTGCCGACGGCGGCGCGTACGCGTGTCCGCCCCCCCGGACGGTCTTGATCAGCCCGAGCTCGACGATATCGCGCGACACCGTCGCCTGCGTCGCCGGGAAGCCCGCGGCCCGCAGCGCGCGCGCGACCTCCCCCTGGGTGCGAAGCGGGCGCTCGGTGACCAGGCGCAGCAGGGCCTGCTGGCGGTGCTGCTTCCGTCCGAGGACGTCATTCATCGGCCGCCTCGCGGCTCGGGCTCGAACATCGTGCCGGCGCTGCCGCCGGCGAGCAGGGCCTCGATCGCGTCGACATCGCGCGCGGCAAGGATCGAGGCGCGGCAGCCGACGGCGGCGGCGATCAGACAGGCCTCGACCTTCGGCAGCATCCCGCCCTCGATCGTGCCGTCATCGACGAGGGCCTTCGCCTGCTCCCGATCCAGGGCGGGGATGACCTTCCCGTCCGTCCCGCGGACCCCCGGCACATCGGTCACGAAGGCGAGCAGCCGCGCCTCAAGGCCGGCGGCGAGCGCGCCCGCCGCGCTGTCGGCGTTCACGTTGAGGACCGAGCCGTCATCGATCGCGATCGCGGCCGGTGCGACCACCGCCACCCGTCCGGTGGCGACGAGGTCATCGATGAGCGAGCTGTCGACCATCGTGATCCGGCCCACCTCCCCCAGGTTTGGCTCCCGCTCCGCCCGCAGCATCCCGCCGTCCACGCCGGAGAGACCGACCGCA
>DATLEG010000259.1:0-9085 GCA_035525465.1 Saccharimonadales bacterium (SeqCode) | reverse complement strand
GGTCCACGACGACCTCGAGGGAGTGCTTCTTCATCTTGTCGAGGGTGATCTCCTCGGTGAGCTCACGGACGAACCCGTCGACCCGGACGCGCGCGAAGCCGCCGCGCTTCGCGGTGAGCAGCAGCTGTTGATGCTCACCCTTCCGGTCGCGCACCAGCGGTCCGAGGATGAGCAGCCGCGACCCGTCCGGATACTCCGAGATCTGATCGACGATCCCCTGCACCGTCTGCGCGACGATCGGGATCCCGTGGGTCGGGCAGTGTGGGACCCCGACGCGCGCGAACAGCAGGCGGAGGTGATCGTAGATCTCGGTGACGGTCCCCACGGTCGAGCGCGGGTTGCGGGTCGCGCCCTTCTGGTCGATCGACACGGCCGGGGAGAGACCCTCGATCGAATCGACGTCCGGCTTCTCCATCTGCCCGAGGAACTGGCGGGCATAGGCGGACAGCGACTCGACGTAGCGCCGCTGGCCCTCGGCGTAGATCGTGTCGAACGCGAGCGACGACTTCCCCGATCCGGACAGGCCGGTGATCACGACCATCTTGTCGCGCGGGATCCGGACGTCGACGTTCTTCAGGTTGTGCTCGCGCGCCCCTTTGACCTGGATGTGGTCGAGGGGCATCAGGCGGCGGTCGCCGGGAGGGCGCGGGCCGAACGGGCGTCACGGACGACCAGCCAGAGATAGAGGAGCCAGACCGGCAAGGTCACGAGGCCACCGGAGAGCGATTCGCCCGCGCCCTGGCGATAGATGCCATCTCCGGTGGGGAGCAGAAGGTAGCTGAGACCTTGATAGATGCCGGTCGGCAGAAGGGCGATCGTGGACAGGCCGAAGATGACCGTGCCGAGCATGAGGTACGCCCGGCGCAGGCCGGAGCGCCCCTCGTCCGTCCCGATGACCGTGCGCCGGGCGACCCAGTGCGCCGCCCAGAAGACCGCGCCGAACACGGTGAACGTGATCCCGCGGATGAGATCCTCGGCGCGGCGACGCTCGGCCTGCCGTGCCTGCTGATCCTGGAAATCATCTGGCTGCGAGCATTTCGGCTCATTCGGCGGGCAGGGCCGGGCGAGCGCGGGGACCGGCTGGGAGCCGTAGACGAAGCCGTTCCCGAACGAGGCCGCGAAGCCTGCGTTCAGGATCCCGGAGAGGCCGACGACCAGGGTGAGGATCCCGGCGAGCGACGCGACGTAGAGGTAGAACCGCAGCAGGTTCCGAGGCGCCAGATCGAGCGCGTCGCCGCCCCGCCGGAAGAGCGTCACCGCGCCGACAACGAGCAGGCCGAGGATCGCGATGGGCACCAGGATCCCCAGGATGAGCATCAGATCCCCCTTCGCCGGCGGACGACCCGCCGCGTGGTCTTCACCTCGCCCAGCATGCTCTCGGGGCCGCGCTCGAGCACGAGCTGGCCGCGGAGCTCCACCACCTCGTCGCGGAGCGTGGCCGCGCGCTCGAACTCGAGGTCCTTCGCCGCGGTCTTCATGTCGCGCTCGAGATCCTTGATGAGCCGCACGAGCTCGTCCTTGGGCAACCCGCCGGCCGCGATGGGCCGGCCACCGCGCTCGTAGCGGCCCTCGGTCTCCGCCGCCTGGCGCAGGCGCATCCCGATCTCGCGGATCGCCTTCACGATCGTCGTCGGCTCGATCCCATGCTCGCGGTTGTACGCGACCTGGACCGCCCGGCGACGATCGGTCTCCTTGATCGCGCGATCCATCGAATCCGTCCGGCGATCGGCGTACATCACCACCCGGCCCTCGACATGCCGGGCCGCCCGCCCGATGACCTGGATGAGCGACCCCTCGGAGCGAAGGTAGCCCTCCTTGTCGGCATCGAGGATCGCGACGAGGGTGACCTCCGGCAGGTCGATGCCTTCGCGCAGAAGGTTCACGCCCACCACCACGTCGTAGATGCCGAGCCGAAGATCGCGGAGGATCTCCACGCGCTCGATCGTCTCGATCTCGGAGTGCAGGTAGTGGACCTTCACCCCCATCTCGCGCAGATAGTCGGCCAGGTCCTCGGCCATCTTCTTCGTGATCGTCGTGACGAGCGACCGCTGTCCCCGGTCGACCCGGAGGTTGATCTCGGCCAGGAGGTCGTCGATCTGTCCTTCGGTCGGGCGGATGTCGATCTCCGGGTCCACCAGGCCGGTCGGACGGATGATCTGCTCCACCAGCACGGGGGTGTGCTCCAGCTCGTACGGGCCTGGCGTGGCGGAGACGAAGATCGTCTGGTCCAGCCGCTCCTCGAACTCGCGGAACTGCAGCGGCCGGTTGTCGAGCGCGCTCGGCAGGCGGAATCCGTACTCGACCAGGATGTCCTTTCGCGCCTTGTCCCCGGCGTACATCCCGCGCGCCTGCGGGAGTGAGATATGCGATTCGTCGACGAACATGAGGAAGTCGGGCGGGAAGTAGTCGAGGAGGGTCCAGGGCCGGCTGCCTGCGGGGCGCCGCGCGAGATGACGCGAATAGTTCTCGACCCCGGCGCAGGTGCCCGTCTCGCGAAGCATCTCGAGGTCGAAATTCGTCCGCTGGAGGAGTCGCTGCGCCTCGAGGAGCCGTCCGCGGTCATTGAGCTCCTTCACCCGTACGAGGAGCTCGGCCTCGATGTCCTTGATCGCCTCGGAGAGCTTCTCCCGCGGCGTGACGAAGTGGCGGGCGGGATAGATGTCGACCCGGTCACGCTCGGCGAGGACCTCACCGGTGAGCGGGTCGAGCTCGGTGATCCGCTCGACGGTGTCGCCGAAGAACTCGACCCGGACGGCCAGGTCTTCGTAGGCAGGGTGGATCTCCAGGGTGTCCCCCCGGACCCGGAACTTGCCGCGGACGAAGTTCTGATCGTTGCGCTCGTACTGGATGTCGACCAGGTGCCGGAGGACGGTGTCGCGGCGGGTCCGCTCGCCCTTGATGAGCCGGACCGTGACCGCGCCGTAGTCGACCGGGGCGCCCAGTCCATAGATGCACGAGATCGAGGCGACGATGATGACGTCGCGGCGCTCGAACAGCGCGCGGGTGGCGCCGTGGCGCATCTTGTCGATCTCCTCGTTCCGCGAGGAGTCCTTCTCGATGTAGGTATCGCTTCTGGCGATGTAGGCCTCGGGCTGGTAGTAGTCGTAGTAGGAGACGAAGTACTCGATCGAGTTCCGGGGGAAGAACTCCTTGAACTCGCCGTAGAGCTGCGCCGCCAGGGTCTTGTTGTGCGCCAGGATGAGCGCGGGCCGTCCGGCGTCGGCGATGACCTGGGCCATCGTCACGGTCTTCCCCGAGCCCGTGACGCCCTTCAGGGTCTGGAACTTCTCGCCCCGGGCGAGGCCGGCGGTGAGGGCTGCCGCAGCGACGGGCTGATCGCCCGAAAGCGGCCAGGGCAGGACGAGCTCGAACGGCGCTCGGCCGCCCGGGCGTTCGAGGGGCACCTGCAAAAGATCGGTCGAGCTCACGGGCGCCTCACCGGAGCAGTTTAGAACGGACGTTCGCCCCCTGCGACGGGGTGCTCCTCGCCCCATCCTACCCGTGCCGCCGCGCCCAAGGCTGGGTGCAGTGGAGCGGACGGATGGCAAGCCGGACGAACGACCTATTGCGTAGGGTGCGTCCGCCGCATCACGCTCGCCTTCGTCTAACGTTCCCCTGTCGAGCGCTGAGGAGAAGAGGGACACAGTGGAAGACCGTTCGAGCCGCCGCGCGCGGCTGGTCATGATCGTTGGCATCCTGCTCGCGGTCCTGGCCGGCGTGGGCGCATTCGTCGTCGGCTCCGGATCTCAGAGCTCCGCGCCCCCCGTGGTCGAGACCACGCCCGTCGTCGTGGCATCGCGCGAGCTCGCCCGGCTCACAGCGCTTGCGGCGGCCGACGTCAAGGTCGAGCAGTACCCGGTCACGATCGCTCCCGCCGGTGCCTTGAAGGATCCCAAGGAGGTGATCGGCAAGGTCCTCGGGGTGCCGCTCGGAGCGGGCGAGCCGATCCTCGCGACCAAGTTCGGATCGGCCACCGGGGCGGCGCCGTTCACCGTGTTCCCGCCAAGCGCCCAACCTCCGGCCGGCCAGGCGATCCCCCCCGGGACCCCGGATTACCGCGCATTCTCGATCACCGTCGCCGACGGATTGGCCGCCGGCGGGGCGATCCAGTCAGGCGATCTCATCGACGTCCTCTACACCGCGAGCCTCGACGGACAGAAGTTCTTCCAGGGGACCGACCCGAACCGGCTCGCGGACTTCTCGGTGAAGATCGTCCTCCAGAACGTCCCGGTCCTGGCGCGCACCCTTTCCGTCTACACCATCCGCACCGACGCGCAGACCGCCGAGCGCGTCGCCTACCTCATCTCATCGGGCGGCTCGCTCCAGCTGCTGCTGCGGAGCGGCCAGGATCAGCGGACCGCGTCGACCACCGGCGCGACCTTCGGCGACGCCTACAGGACCTTCAACATCAAGGTCCCGGCCAAGATCACGCCGTAGGCGTGATCGCGAAGGGAAAGATCACGCCGTAGGCGTGCGGACACCGGACCAGGCAGCGGAGACCGCGGCGCGGAGAGCGTCGCGGTCTCCGTCATTTCGGAGGAGCACCGCCGCGGCCGCACGGAGCTCCGACTCGGGCGCCTGCTGGGCCATCCGCGCGAGCACCTGCTCCTCCGAGAGCCCGCGGCCGGCGAGCCGCGCGATGAGCGCGGGGCGGTCGGCAAGGACGACCCAGATCCGGTCGCAGACGCTGCGCAGCGGCGTCTCGATGAGCTTGATCGCCTCGATGACCAACACCGCATCGTCGGGGAGCATCGCCCGGGCCTCGAGCACGCGTGCGATCACCCGCGGATGGACGATCCGCTCGAGCTGCTCGAGCCGACGCGGGTCGGCGAACACGATGTCCGCGAGCTTTCTGCGGTCGATCTCGCGGTCGGGGTCCAGGATGCCGGTTCCGAACTGCTGGACGATCGCGCTGTAGCCGACGGTCCCGCGCAGCTGCTCATCCCTCGCGAGCGCGTCCGCATCGAGGACCTTCGCCCCCAGGTCACGCAGCAGTCCGGCGACGGTCGACTTCCCCGCTCCGATCGGCCCGGTGAGCCCGACGACGAACGCGGTCACGCCTTCGGCTGGCCCTGCTCGTGTCCCGCGGCGGTCCACTCCGAATAGAGCGCCGCCAGCGCCGCCTCCAGCTCCGCGTGCTCCGCTCCGAGCCGGCGCGTCTCGAGGTAATTCCCCTGCTGGGCGATGTCCGCGAGCTTCTTGGACATCTGCACCAGCTGCAATTCCATCGACGCGATCCGGGCCTCGAGCGCCCGCAACGGATCGACCCTGCGGACCGCGGAGGCGGTGCGCCGTCCACTTCTGCCACGCGAGCCGTTCTGCGCGTCGGACGCGGTCCGGGACGTCGGCGGAGGCTCTCTTCGTGGAACAACGGGCCGTGGGGGACGGAGCGTCGCTTCCGCCGCCTGCGCGCGCCCCGGGCCGCCGCCGCCCACGACGACCACGGGATCCGGGAGCGCGCGCCCCTCCTCCCGCGCCCGGAGGAACACCGTCCAGCCCCCCTCGTAGCGCTTGAGCCCGGTGTCGCGGACGTCCCAGATCTCCGAGGCGAGCTTGTCGATGAAGTACCGGTCATGGGAGACCACCAGCATCGAGCCGCCGAAGTCGGTCAACACCCGCTCCAGGGCTTCCCGCGCCGCGAGATCGAGGTGATTGGTGGGCTCGTCAAGGACGAGCAGGTTCGCTTCCTGCACCGATAGCCGAGCGAGTGCCAGCCGGCTCCGCTCGCCACCGGAGAGCACCCCGACGGAGCGGAACACGTCGTCGCCCCGGAAGAGGAACCGCGCGAGCACCCCGCGCGCGTCCTGTTCCCCGAGGCCGGTCGTCGCTCGAAGGGCCTCGAGCACGGTCTCATCGCCGGTCAGCTCGGCCTGGGCCTGGGCGAGGAACGCGACGCGCGCGGTCGGAGCGGTCGACACGGATCCGTCCAGGGCCGGAAGCTGACCCACCAACGTCCGCACGAGGGTGGTCTTCCCCGCGCCGTTCGCCCCGACGACCGCGATCCGCGCACCGCGCTCCACCCGGAGCGGCGGCGTACGGACCACGACCCGCTCACCGTGTCCGACCGCGAGCGGGGTGGTCTCAAGGACCTTCTCGCCGGCGAGGTGCGCGGACTCGAGGTCCCAGTGGTGGGCGGTCGCCGCGATCGGATCGACGATGCGCTCGAGGCGGGCAAGCTGTTTCGCGCGTCCGCGGGACTGCTTCGAGCGCTGACCGGCACGGAAGCGGTCGATGTACTCCTCGGTCTTCGCGATCTCCCCAGCCTGCTTCGTCGCGGCCTTCGACAGCGCGGCCTCCCGGTCGGCGCGCTGTCGCGCGTACTGCGAATAGCCCCCGCGATATTCGATGACCCGGGCCGACCCGCCGGCCGCAGGCTCGAATGAGAGCGTCCTGGTGGTCACCCGGTCGAGGAACCACCGGTCGTGGCTGGACACCAGGATCGTCGCGTCCTGCTCGAGCAAGAACCGCTCGAGCCATTCGAGCGCCGCGAGGTCCAGGTGGTTCGTCGGCTCGTCAAGGAGCAGCAGGTCCGGATCGTCGAGGAGCAGGCGCGCGAGACCGAGCCGGGTCCGCTCACCTCCGGAGAGGGTGCGGACCTCACGGTCCCGCAAGGACTCCAAGCCGAGCCCGCCGAGGACCCGGCCGAGGATCGCCTCGAAGTCGTACCCGCCGGCATGCTCGAAATGGTGCTGCGCGTCCGCGTACTCCTCCAGGAGCGCCGGATCGCCGCTCGCGAGACCTCCCTCGAGCTCCCGCAGTCGGGCCTCCAGCTCACCGAGGTGGAGCGCGGCGCCCCGCGCGTGCGCTTCGACCGTCCCATCGACATCGACAAGTAGCTCCTGCTGGAGGAACCCGATGCGCGCGCCGCGCGCGAGCGCGATCCCGCCGGCGTCAGCCTCGTCGAGGCCGGCGGCGATCCGCAGGAGCGTCGACTTCCCCACGCCGTTCGGCCCGACCAGGCCCACCCGGTCGCCGTGGGCGAGCCGGAAGCTCACCTCGCTGAACAGCACCCGGTCAGCGAAGCGGCGGGTGACCGCCTGGGCCGCGAGCAGGCTCATCGCGCGCTCCGCCGCGGGGCACGCTGGCAGCCCGGGCAATGGAACGTGCTTCGGCCACCGATCACCGTGCGGGCAACGCGGCGGCCACACCGCGTGCAGGGCTCCCCGGCACGGCCGTAGACGACGAATTCGTGCTGCATCCCGCCCTGCTCGCCGCGGTTGTCGCGATAGTCGCGGAGCGTGGAGCCGTGCAGGCGGATCGCTTTGCGCAGCACCCAGCGCACCGATCCGTGGAGGCGGCCGACCTCGTCCGCGCGGAGCGATCCGGCAAGGCGCAGAGGGTGGATCCCGCTGCGCCAGAGGGCCTCGGACGCGTAGATGTTGCCGATACCGGCGATCCCCCGCTGGTCCAGGAGCAGCGGCTTGATCGCCGCGCGGCCGCGGCGGCGAAGGAAGGCGCGAAGCCACGTGGCGGTGAACGCGCGCGAGAGCGGCTCACGGCCCATCGCCTGGTGGAGGGGCGCGCGGATCGTCCGGTCACCACCGGTGTCGTCGCCAGCGACCTCGCGCCCGTCCACGAGGATCATCCGGCCGAGCTTGCGCAGATCCACGAAGTCCAGGCCGCTGCCGTCCGCGAACGCGAAGCGGGCCCGGACGAAACGCTCTCCCTCCCCGGGTGCGGCGGCCGGGCGATAGCGGAAGGAGCCGGTCATCCGGAGCGACGTGAGGAGCACGTCGCCGCCGTCGAGCACGAAGACGACCAGCTTTCCACGCCGGCGCACCGCCTGGATCGTCCGTCCGGCGAGGCGTGCCGCGACGAGCGCGACCGGCTCCGGCTCGGTGAGGCGGGCCCAGTCGGAGGCGAAGCCCGAGATGACCCGGCCGGGCAGGAGCGTCGCGAGCTGACGCGTGATCGTCTCGACCTCGGGAAGCTCAGGCATGGACCATCGCCAACGGGGTCATCTCGTCCCAGTTCTCCCCGCTGCGGATATCGACGACGAGCGGGACCTCGAGCGCGTACGCCCCGGCCATCTCGGCGCGCACCAGATCCGCAAGGTCCGCCGATCGGTCGCGCGACACCTCGAAGACGAGCTCGTCGTGGACCTGCAGCACCGCGGTCGCGTGGGGCTGGTCCCGCAGACGCTCGTGGACCCGCACCATCGCGATCTTCATGATGTCCGCGGCGGTGCCCTGGATCGGCATGTTGATCGCCATGCGCTCAGCGGCCCCGCGCACGGCACCGTTGCGGCTGGCCATGTCCGGGATGTAGCGGCGGCGGCCGAGCAGCGTCTCCACGTACCCCTGCTCGAGACAGAACGCCTTGGTCTCGATGACATACCGGCGCACCTGGGCATAGCGCTTGAAATACTCATCGATGAACGCGGCCGCCTCCTCGCGCGCCATCCCCATCCGCCAGGCCAGACCGAAGTCGCTCATCCCGTACACGATCCCGAAGTTGAGCATCTTCGCGACGCTGCGCTGCTCCTTGGTGACCGCGCTCTCGGCGACGCCGAACCCGGCGGCCGCGGTGCGGGTGTGGACATCCGCACCGGAGCGGAACGCCTCGAGGAGCGCGGGATCGCCGGACATGTGCGCGAGGACCCGCAGCTCGATCTGCGAGTAGTCAGCGGCGAGAAGGACCCGGTCCGACCGGCCGCTCACGAACGCCCGGCGGATCCGTCGCCCGAGCGGCGTGCGGATCGGGATGTTCTGGAGATTCGGGGATTGGCTCGACAGCCGGCCGGTGGCGGCAACGGTCTGATTGAACGTGGTGTGGATGCGGCCGGTCGACCGGTCGATGAGCGGGCCAAGCCCCTCGGCATACGTCGAGCGCAGCTTTTCGACCTCGCGGTATTCGAGGATCAGATCGACCACCGGATGCGCGCCGCGGAGCTCCTCGAGCACCGTCGCATCGGTCGAATACCCGGTCTTGTTCCGGCGTCCGCGCGGGAGATGGAGCTCGGTGAACAGCAGCTCCTCCAGCTGCTTCGGCGAGCTCAGGCCGAACGCATGGCCCACCGCCGCGTGCGCCTCACGCTCGATGCGTGCGACCTCGGCGGTGAACTCGGTGGCGAGGTCGGCAAGGT
>DATLEG010000255.1:0-2405 GCA_035525465.1 Saccharimonadales bacterium (SeqCode) | reverse complement strand
AGCGGCTCGACCGGCAACGGCGCGGTGGCCAGCGCCCCGATCACCCGCGGAGCTGCGGCACCCCACCGCGTCTGGAGGGACGCCAGAGCCGCCGAGACGTCCGGGGAGAGGCTGGCCATCGGACGTCGAGACTAGAACATTCGTTCGATATCGTCAATGCAGGGGAACGTTGCCGGGCTCAGTCTGGACGGACTCAGATCGACGGCTCGCCCGGTGGCGTCACCCGCGCGTCATCGCGGGCCGGTACGGTCGGCGATCATGCTCGCGATGCAGCAAGCCACTCGTCCCGATCGGCCGATCCTCGTCGTCGATGACGACGCCAAGATCGTCCAGCTGGTGCGGACGTACCTGGAGCGGGAAGGCTTCGACGTCATCACCGCGGCCGACGGTCCGGAGGCGCTCGCGGCCTTCCGTGAGCACCGCCCGCGCCTGATCGTGCTCGACCTCATGTTTCCCGGTCTGGACGGACGCGCGATCACCCGGATCGTCCGCGAAGAGTCGGACACCCCGATCCTCATGGTCTCGGCCCGCGGCGCGGCGGTGGATCGGGTCCTCGGCATCGACGGCGGCGCGGATGACTATGTGGCGAAGCCCTTTTCGCCCGCTGAGCTGGTCAGCCGGGTGAAGGCGATCCTTCGGCGGACCAGGCGCGTCCCGCGTTCGGTCCCGACCGCGCCACTCCGTTTCCACGACCTGCTGATCGACCCGGAGCGACACCGGGTCTGTCGCGGGGAGGAGGAGCTGGCCCTCACGAATGGAGAGCTTCGGCTCCTGCTCTCGCTCGTCGAGGCAGACGGCCGGATCCTGACCCGCGAGGTGCTCCTCGACGCCCTGTACGGGGACGGCGAGGGTGAGGTGATGGAGCGGACCGTTGACGTCTACATCCGGCGGCTCCGGGAGAAGCTCGGGGACGATGCGGACCGGCCGCGCTACGTCGCCACGGTCCGCGGGGCCGGATATCGCTCGGTGGACGAGCGATGAACGGCATCGCCGGCCGGATCGCTGCCGCGTCGCTCGCCGTCGGCCTCGCGGTCGCGGCGATCCTCGCGCTTGGGGTGTTCGTCTTCTCCGCTGTCGCGTTCGAGCGACTCATGGTCGAGCACGGATCGACCGTCACCGATGCGCATGCGATGTTCGACGAGTCGATCACCCGCTTCTTCGTCGGAGCCCTGGTCGTGGCGGCGGTCGCGAGCGTCACGCTCTCCGTCCTGCTCGCCAGCCGCATCGCGAGACCGCTCGGCGAGATCGGCGCGGCTGCCCGGCGCATCGCGACCGGTGATCACGCCGTCCGGGTGAGCCGGGGCGGGCCGGAGGAGATCGCCTCACTGGCCGACTCGTTCAATCAGATGGCCGCCGAGATCGGGGAGCAGGAACGGCTCCGGCGGGAGTTCATCGCGAACGCCGCCCATGAGCTGCGCACCCCGCTCACGAACCTGCAGGGCTATCTCGAGGCGCTTCGGGACGAGGTCATCGCACCGGAGCGGGCCACGTTCGTCTCGCTCCATGAGGAGGTCGATCGCCTCGTCCGTCTCGCCCGCTCGCTCGATGATCTCGCGGCCGGCGATCTCGCGACCAGCCCACCCACGCTCAGCGACATCGACCTCGGCGCTGCGATCACCCGTGCGGTCGAGCTGGCGCGGCCATCGCTGGATCGCCGTGGGGTCGCCGCCGCGGTCGAGGTGCCCGCCGGTCTCGCGGCGCGCGCCGACCCCGACCATCTCGCCCAGGTCCTCGCCAACCTGCTGCAGAACGCCGGGCGCTACACGCCCGAAGGTGGCGCGGTCACGGTCACGGCCGCCCGCCGGCCCGGTGACATCGTCGTCAGCGTCACGAACACCGGGCAGGCCATCCCGAGCACCGAGCTCCCGCATCTGTTCGAGCGCTTCTATCGCGTCGAGAAGTCGAGGAGCACGGAGCTCGGCGGCGCGGGGATCGGCCTCGCGATCACCAAGCGACTGGTCGAGCTCGGCGGCGGTCAGGTCGGCGCGGAGTCGGGCGCCGGGCAGACCCGGTTCTGGTTCAGTCTGCCGTCCTGACCAGCCCGGCTGCGGCCGGCCGGGGTCCAGCGGGGGCCCGCCAGGCGCCGCGTTGACGCAGACGCGGCGAAAGGCGGATAATCCTGATGTCCAGTCGCGCAAGGGGGTTGCGGAAAGCAACCTCTTTTTGATGTCTGGCCCAACGAGTTCGCCCACCTAGCTCAGTTGGTAGAGCACGTCCTTGGTAAGGACGAGGTCTCGGGTTCGAATCCCGAGGTGGGCTCACGGCGGGTGACGTACCTCGCGACGGGCCAAGGACAGGCGCCAAGAGACAAGTAGAGATAGGAACAGGCGGAGGGTCGGCAGCACATGGCAAAGAAGAAATTCGAGCGCACCAAGCCGCACGTGAACGTCGGGACGATCGGGCAC
>DATLEG010000194.1:0-13596 GCA_035525465.1 Saccharimonadales bacterium (SeqCode) | reverse complement strand
GCGGTGGCGGCGGCGATCATCGCCGGCACCGCGCTTGCCGCGCTTCACGCCTTTGCCTCGATCACGCTCCGGAGCGACCAGATCGTGTCCGGCATGGCGTTGAACATCCTGGCGCTCGGGCTCACGAGCTACCTGGATTATCAGCTCTACGGCACCACCGGCACGCCCGCCGACCTGCCCGAGGTTCCGGACGTTCGGATCACCGCGCTTTCCGGAGTTCCGCTGCTCGGTGAGATCTTCGCCAGTCAGAGCTCGATCGTGTGGCTCACCATCGTGCTCGTGGCCGTCCTGCATGTCGGTCTGTTCCGGACCATCTTCGGGCTCCGGCTCCGCGCCGTCGGGGAGCATCCGCGCGCGGCCGAGACGGTCGGCATCCGGGTCCGTCAGGTCCGCTACCTCGCGGTGCTGGCCAGCGGCGCGCTCGCGGCACTCGGCGGCGCGTATCTGTCGTTATCGGTCGCCCACTCGTTCACCGATGGGATGACCGGCGGCCGGGGATTCATCGGCCTGGCCGCCATGATCTTCGGGAGGTGGTCTCCGGTCGGGGCGCTCATCGCCAGCCTTGTGTTCGGCTATGGGAATGCGCTCTCGTTCTCGCTCCAGGGAGCCAAGGTCGGCGATACGGTGGTCCCGGTGCAGCTCCTCGGCACGCTCCCCTACCTCCTGACCATCCTCGCGGTCGCCGGATTCGTCGGACGATCGCGCCCACCGGCCGCCGATGGGATCCCGTACGAAGCGGAGGGCCACGCATGAGCGAGGCCGCCCCGTTGCTCGAAATGCTCGGGATCAGCAAGCGGTTCGGCGAGCACACGGCGCTCGACGGCGTCGATCTCGGCGTCCAGGAGCGCCAGATCCACGCCCTCCTCGGAGAGAACGGGGCCGGCAAGTCGACGCTCATGAACGTCCTCTACGGCCTGTACCGGCCCGACGCTGGATCGGTGCGGCTGCGGGGTACCGACGCCGCGATCCGGTCGCCGCGGGACGCCATCGCCCGCGGGATCGGGATGATCCACCAGCACTTCATGCTGATACCGCCGCTCACCGTTGCGGAGAACGTCGTGCTGGGGGATGAGCGCTCCGGGCCGTTCCTTGATCACCGCGCCCTCGCGAAACGGGTCGGGGCGCTCCAGGAGCGCTTTGGCATCGCGGTCGATCCCCAGGCCCGGGTCGAAGAGCTTCCCCTCGGACTCCAGCAGCGGGTCGAGATCCTGAAGGTCCTCTACCGGGGCAGCGACCTGCTGATCTTCGATGAGCCGACCGCGGTCCTCACCCCACAGGAGGTCGACGAGCTCTTCACCATCGTGCGCACCCTGCGCGATGAGGGAAAGACGGTCATCCTCATCACCCACAAGCTACGCGAGGTCTTCGCCGTCACAGACCGGATCACGGTGCTGCGCAGTGGCAGGAATGCCGGCGTGCTCGTCACCGCGCGCACCAGCCCGCCGGAGATCGCCAGGCTCATGGTCGGGCGCGAGCTGCGGCCGCTCCAGCCGCGCGCGGTCACCCCCGCGGCCGCCGTGGTCCTCGAGATCGACGGGCTATCGGCTCGGAGCGAGCGCGGCGCGGCCGCGCTCCAGGGGCTCGATCTGTCGGTGCGTGCCGGCGAGATCCTTGGGATCGCAGGGGTCGGCGGGAATGGGCAGTCGGAGCTGGCGGAGTGTGTCCTCGGGCTGCGCGAGCCCACTGCCGGTGCGGTCCGGATCTCGGGCGCCGACGTGGCCCATGACGATCCGGCACGCACCCGCTCACGGGGCGTCGCCTATGTTCCGGAGGATCGGAGGGCCGAGGGCCTGGTCCTCGCCTTCACCCTCGCCGACAACTTCATCCTGGGCAAACAGGATCACGCACCGGCCAGCCGCCGAGGGGTCCTCGACGCGCGCGTGATCGCCGAACGGGGCGAGCGCCTCGCCCGCGAGTTCGATGTCCGCCCTCCCGACCCGCGGGCGATCGTCGGCAACCTTTCCGGCGGGAACCAGCAGAAGGTCGTCCTTGGCCGCGAGCTCTCCGAGGAGCCAAAGCTCATCGTCGTGTGCCAGCCGACCCGCGGCCTCGACATCGGCTCGACCGAATACGTCTGGGAGCGGCTCCTCGAGCAGCGCGCCCGCGGCTGCGCGGTACTCCTCATCTCGAGCGAGCTTGATGAGATCCGTGCCCTGTCCGATCGGATCGCGGTGATGTTCGAGGGACGGATCGTCGCGACCGTCGCCGCCGCGGATGCCACCGAGGAGCGCCTCGGCCTGCTGATGGCCGGGCAGATCGCGGGCTGATCTGGAGTCCCGGAAGACCGCGACACGTGGTGACCTGAGCGGGATTCAGCGGGCGGCGAGCCACTCTGAGAAGCGATCGAACGGCAGCGGCCGGCTGACGTAGTAGCCCTGCGCGGTGTCGCAGCCCAGCGCCCGCAGGACCTCCCAGGTCTCACGGTCCTCGATGCCCTCCGCCACGACCTCCAGGTGGAAATTGTGTCCGAGGTCGATCGTCGAACGGACGATCGCGGCGCTTCCTTCGTCGCGGGTGAGGTTGGTCACGAACGATCGGTCGATCTTCAGCTGGTCTACCGGGAGCTGGTGAAGATGCGAGAGAGACGAATACCCGGTGCCGAAGTCGTCGAGGGCCAGCCGCACGCCCAGGCCGTGCAGCTGCTTGAACGTCGCCAGACCACGATCCGGCTCGGCGAACAGGAGACTCTCGGTGATCTCGAGCATCAGCGCCGACGCGGGAAGATCGGCTGCCTCGAGGGCCCGGCCCACCATGGCGCCCAGCTGCGGGTCCTGGAGGTTGCGCATCGAGAGGTTCACCGCGACGGTGAGGTCGGGTGCGCCCGCCCGCCAGATCTTGCACTGCTGCGTCGCCGTCCGGAGGACCCAGTCGAACAACGGAAGGACCAGCCCAGAGCGCTCGGCCAATCGGATGAAGTCCGTCGGCGGGAGGAGCCCGCGCTCCGGGTGCTGCCACCGGACGAGCGCCTCCATGCCCAGGACCTTGCCGTCGAGCCGGACGAGCGGCTGATAGTGAAGCAGGAGCTGCCCGGCCTCGATCGCGGTGCGGAGCTCCGCCATGAGGACGAGCTCCTGTCCCGCGCTCGCGTCCTGGGTCCGCTGGTAGGCGGCATGCCCGCTGCCGCGCCGCTTGGCGACATACATCGCGACATCGGCTTCCCGCAGGAGCGCCTCGACGTCGAGCGCGGAGTCAGGGAACACGCTCGTGCCGATGCTCGCGGTGATCTTCAGCTGCTGGCCGGCGACGCTGAATGGCGCGTCGAGCGCGCTCAGCACCCCGAGGGCGGACAGCTCCGCCACGTGGGCGTCGGCCCGGAACAGCAGCACCGCGAACTCGTCGCCACCGAGTCGGGCGACGGTGTCGGACTCGCGGAGGCAGCCGGCGATCCGCAGGCCGACCTGCCGGAGCAGATCGTCCCCCGCCTGATGGCCAAAGGTGTCGTTCACCTCTTTGAATTGGTCGAGATCCAGCACCATCAGCGCGACCCGCTCGGAATCGCGCCGCGCCGCCACGAGGGCGCGCTCGGCTCGGTCGCGGAGCAGCGTCCGGTTCGCCAGGCCGGTGAGGGGATCATGGAGCGCCTGGTGGGCGAGATCCTCTTCGGCGATCTTCCTCGCGGTGATATCGCGGGCGACCGCGACGGTCCATGGCCGGCCGTTTCGCCGCAGCGGCTCCAGCGCGATCTCGAGCCGCCGTCGCTCGCCGTCCGGGCGGACGATATCCGCCTCGAAGGTGTCCCCCCGGCCTTCGCCCAGCCGCGTCCGCACGCGTTGGCGGAGGGCCCAGCGCTCCGCGGGCGGGAACAGGTCGTAGATCGACGGGAGGGCGGCCAGGGCCTCACGGTTCAGCCCGGTGACCTCGGTCAGCGCGTCGTTCCAGTTGATCGGCCGCTGCCCGTCGTTGACGGTGATCACCTCGCCCAGATCGCTCTGCGCGTTCAGCAGCGGCTCGTAGAAATCGGTAAGCCGCAGCCGGAGCCCATGCAGCTCGCGAAGGATCCCCGTGAGCAGCAGACCGGTGACGAGGAAGATCGTGACGTGGAAGGCGACCCGTTGGATCTCCAGCTCATAGCCGAAGGCTTCCTGGCGGAAGATCGCGAGGGCGAGGTAGGCGAGCGAGAGCACACCGCTGGAGAACAGCGAGCCGGTCGCTCCGAAACGGAAGGTCCCGATGATCACCAGCCACAGACCGACGATCCAGGTGGTCCACGCGGCGTCCGGTGAGAACACGAGCATCGCGCCGATGACGACGGCGATATCGAGGCCGAACGAGACCTTGGCGAGCCGATCGCTCCCGACCGCCGTCCGAGGGCGCTCCGCGGCGCGGCCGAGGACGCTGCCGTACGCGAAGAGGAAGAAGCCCAGGCCCACGGCGTAGGCCGTGCCCAGATTCGGGAAGAACGGGCCGAGGAACATCGCGATCGCGCCACCGGACCAGCGGGCACGGTTGATCGCGCTCTCAAGGCGCCGTTGTTCGGCGCTCGCGCCGATCCCGCTCGCGAGGATGTCCCGCAGGCGATCGGTCCGGGTCGGAGATTCGGGCACGACCGGCGCAGCGGGATGCCGATGCACCGCCCACGCGACCAGATCCATCACGCCTGCCAATTCGACCTACACCCTCCGGCTCACGCCAGGGGCAGCATCCCCCACGCAGTGGACCGGACGTCACCCGAACGGGCGAGGACGGTGGTGCCCTTCGGTACGGTCCCTCCACCACCTTGAGGACACGACGTAGCCAAGGTGGGTCGCCCGGGGCGACGGATCCGGAATGGATGAGGCCCGCCGGGTGGCGGGCCTCATCGCGTCATGCTCCGGGGATCGTTGGCGGCGGCGCGGCGGCAGGAGCCGGCGCGGCGGGTTGGGGAGCCGGCGCACCGGCCTGCGGTGCCGGCGCACCGGACTGGGGAGCGCCCGGCATCGGCGGACGCGGCGTGAACGGGGCGCCGGCCGGGCGGAAGCCGCCCGGTCCGCCCTGGTAGGGCCGGTAGGGGGGACGATCGGGCTTGGGCGGCGGCGGGCCGCCGGCCATTGCCCGGGCCTGCGGGCTCATGAGCGAACGAACGTGCTCCGCGGTGTACGGAAGCATCGCCATGTGCCGCGCCCGCTTGAGCGCGGTCGTGAGCATCCGCTGATGCTTGGCGCAGTTGCCGCTCTTGCGGCGCGGATCGATCTTGCCGCGCTCGCTGATATACCGTCGAATGCGACCGACTTCCTTGAAGTCGATCTTCTTCGCCTTGTCGACGCAGAACGAGCAGACCTTGCGGCGCGGCCGGCGACCGCCGCCGGCACCGCCGGCACCGCCACCGCCTCCGTAGCGCGGACGGTCTCCGCGGTCACCGCCACGGTCGCTCGGGCCGTCGCGGCGCGGGCCGCCATAGCGGGGTCGGTCGCCGCTCGGACGCGGCGCCCCACCGGTCGGTGCGCCCTGCGGCGCGCCGGACCCCGGCGGGGGGGTCTGGGGTGTTTCTCCACTCATGATCCGTTCCTTCCTAGAAGGGGATCTCGTCCGGGTCAAAGGTGCCCGGCTGATCGCCCTGGTTGTTGCCGCCCGGCACCGTGCCGCCGCCCATGCCGCCTTCGCGGTCGCGACGCCCGCCGAGCATCTGGAAATCGTTGCAGCTGATGTCGAGGCTGAGCTTCTCGACGTTGTCCTTGTTCGTGTAGGTCCGCGGGGTGAAACGGCCCTCGACGTAGATCGACTGTCCCTTGGTGATGTACTGCTGCGCGATCTCGGCCTGCTTGCCCCAGCAGCTCACGCGGTACCAGTCGGTCTGCTCGGTCCGCTCGCCGCCACCGGTCTGGACCCGGTTGACCGCTACGGAAAAGTCGCAGACGGGCTTTCCGTTCGGGGTCATCCGCATCTCCGGATCGCGCCCGACGTTCCCGATGATCTGGATCTTGCTCATCGATGCCATGGTCGTACCTACCTCACGCGGTTCATTCGTCGCGACGGATGACAAGGTGTCGCAGGATGTCTTCGGTCAGCTTGATGGTGCGTTCGAATTCCCGGGCCTGCTCGGGCGGAAGGGAGAACTCGAGAACGGCGTACTGACCGTCCCGGTACTTGCCGATCTCGTAGGCGAGGCGCCGCCGGACGGGCGGGCCGACCTTCTCGATCTTTCCGCCGAGCGTGGTGATCGCGTGCTGCAGGCGATCGCCGACCGCGGCGAGGCGCTCTTCATCGGCTTGGGGCTGAACAAGATACATGAGCTCGTATGGACGCATGGGGGCTCTGCCACCTCCTTTCCCTGGATCTGCTGCGGACCGTGACGGGTCCCGCCGGTGGTGGCGGGATTCCCTGGCCCGGAGCGAAAAGGCACCCGGCCATCGGCCGGGGCGATTGGGATAGTCTAGCCCACCGACCGAAGGAGCACCCACGACGACGAATATCGGACCCCGGTTGCGCGAGCTGAAGGCTGACGGCACCATCGACTGCGAAGAGTGCGGGATGCCGCTATTCCCCCTTGGCCGATCCGACCACCAGGTCAGGATCGAGTGCGCGAACCGCCATCACGCGCTCGCGACGGTCCCGACGGACCTCGGGACCCTTCGGATCGTCGACAACTGGATCGCCAAGCGTGGTGCCCAGCTCCATGCCCAACATGAGCGCTGGGGCACCGACGATGAACGCGGGAGAGATGAGCGTGACATCTGACCACGACCAGGCCGGAGCGCCGCTTCGCCTGATCCGGAAGGGCGAGCTGGGGACCGACCCGAATCCGACCCCCGGGATGCAGCGCGCACATGCGATCAGCGTCCGCGGCCTCACCTCGGGAACGGTCAGTGTCGGCCCGGGGGTGCGTAGCGGCTGGCACCATCACGGCACGCACGAGACCTCGATCCACGTCCTCAAGGGTGTCCTCCGGATGGAGTACCGCGACGGCACGTTCGACGCCGCCGCGGGCGATTTCATCCACGTCCCCGCCGGCGCGGTCCACCGGGAATCGAACCCGGGCGAGGAGCCGAATCTCGCGGTCTTCTCGCGCTCCGGCACCGGAACGGTGACCGTCAACGTGGACGGACCCGCAGCGTCCGGAGAGCACCGGCCACCGCAGGCGCCCTCGATCTAAAGTCCTACCGCCGGGTCACCTTCCGCGCGGCTTCACGCCGCCGGAGATAGAACGTCGTCGCTCCGGCCAGGAGCGCCGCGACGACGTAGAGCCCGAGCTCCCCGATGAGCCCGCCGCTCGCCGGAGGTGCCGCGGTCCCCGTCCCGAGGAGCCGGGCCTCGTCGGCGGTCGGAGGGCCGGCGTGGCTGCCGCTGCAGTCGTTGATGCTGAAGCTCCGGCCGCTGCCCATCAGATACAGGACCTGATCGCCGACCGTCCCACGGTAGTCCACGCTCGTCACCCCGCCGCCGCCACCCGGTCCGGTCGCGACGGTCACGGGCCCGCCCTCGAGGGTGCCCTTGTAGATCGTGACCGGCTGGAAGACGAGCGTTCCCCCGCCCGACCCGATCGAGGTCACCCGTCCCGCGGCGATCACGTCCGCCCGCGCGATCTGGGCAGCGAGGTCCGGCGGGAGGCACGACGCCGCCGCAGGCTGAGCGAGCGCGGCGAATGAGCCGAGCATGAGGAGCGCGATCGCCACGAGAGAGCGCATGTGGAGCACCTCCAGTGAATAGTGTGACGACCGGCCCATGACCTTGGTTCCAGCCAGGTCTCGCGGCCTGACCGATACTTGACCTGCCCGTGTAGCCCAGCGGAAGAGGCGACGGCTTTAAGCACCGTTCAGCGAGGGTTCGAATCCCTCCACGGGCACCGAGCTTGCATCCGCGATACGTTTGATCACGCACAGGGAGGACCTTGAATTGGGCGCGGACCCCACCCGTTTCGTCATCATCGGCAACGGCGCGGCCGGTACGTACGCGGCCGAGCAGCTGCGTAAGGACGACACGGCCTGCGAGATCGTCATGATCGATGACGAGGCCTACACCCTCTATAACCGCGTCTCGCTCCCCCGTTACCTCAAGGGCGTGCTCCTGGAGCAGCGGGTCTACGTCCGGGACCAGGAATGGCACGACAAGAACCGGATCGATCTGCGCCTCGAGACGAAGGTCGTCCAGGTGGATTTCGACGGCAAGACGGTCACCACCGAACCGGGCGGCGAGCTCCGCTACGACCGGCTCCTGCTGGCGACCGGCGGCCGGCCGAATCCGCTCCGGGCGGAGGGCGCCGACGCCGCCCCGTACGTCTTCAATTTCCAGTACTTCGACGAGACCAAGGCGATGGTGAAGCGCATCCCCGAGTCGAAGGTCGCCGTCGTGCTCGGCGGCTCGTTCATCGGCTACGAGCTCGCCGAAGCCTTCGCCCACCAGAAGCTCGAGACCCACTGGCTCATGCGCGGCCCCTGGTTCCTTCGTCGCGCCCTGGACGAGGCGGGCGGCCGGATCGTGACGCTCCTGGGTGAGGACGCCGGCGTGCAGTTCCACTACGACGAGGCGATCGAGAAGATCGCCCAGACGAACGGAACCGTCACGGTCACCGGCACGAAGGGCTTCACCGCGAATGCCGACCTGGTCGGCGTCGGCCTCGGCCTCACCATGAACATCGACCTGTTCAAGGACACCGCGCTCGAGACGAACGTCGGCATCCTGACCAACGAGCGGCTCGAGACGAACATCCCGGATGTGTGGGCGGCCGGCGATGTGGCCGAGTTCTACGATGTCGTCAGCGAGCGGCACCACCGCATGGGCACCTGGGACAACGCGCTCAATCACGGCCGGCACGTCGCCAGGAACATGCTCGGCGCGGCCGCCGCCTACACCGAGGTGCCCACCTACGCCTCCGGGATGTTCAACTCGAACATCTCGGTCATGGGCGTCACCACCGAGGAGGAGCCGGAGGCCGAGGCCCTCGTTGAGGTCGATTACGACGGACGGAACTACAAGCGGCTCTTCTTCCTCGGTGACAAGCTGGTCGGGGCGATGCTCATCGGCAAGATGAAGGGCCGGAAGAAGGTCCTCGAGCTCATCAGCTCGCGGACCCCGATCGACCGGCGGGAGATGGTCCTCGAAATGCTCGCGATGCCCGAAGTGCCGGTCCGGCCCGCGCCCACCGCGTAGCGCCGGGCGTGTTCGAGCGGCTGGCCGGCGCCGACTTCTGTTATCTGACGACAGTCGGCCGGCGCACCGGCCGGCCGCACACGGTCGAGATGTGGTTCGCGATCGACGGACGCACGCTCTATTGCCTGGCCGGCGGGGGTGATGGGGCTGATTGGGTCCGGAACATCCGGCACGACGGCGCTCTGCACGTTCGCATCAACAGCCAGCAGACGGCCGCCCGCGGGCGCGTGGTCCGTGCCGGCACCAGCGAAGACGCCCGGGCCCGTGGGCTGCTGGACGAGAAATACATGGGCGGCACGCCAGGAAAGCGACTGTCCAGCTGGGCCCGGACGGCGCTGCCGGTCGCGATCGACCTGCCGGGGGGCCGGGCCTAGTCGACGGCCGGGAAATCTCCGTGCTCGCGCAGATAGGCGACGACGCCGCCGGCCGAGAGGATCTCTTGCGCGAACGGGGCGAGGGGCCGGAGCGCCGCATCCCCGCGCGGGGCCCGGAGCAGGCCGGCGGCGAGATCGAGGATCACCAGGTCGCCATCGCTCACCAGGTCGACGGCGTCCGTCGACTCAAGCACCGGGATGCCGAGGTTGATGCAGTTGCGGAAGAAGATCCGGGCGAAGTTCTTCGCCACGATGCCGCCGATCCCGAGCTTCTTCAGCGCGGCGACGGCGTACTCCCGCGAGCTGCCGCAGCCGAAGTTCTCGCCGCCCACGAGGATGTCCCCCGGACGGACCTCCTTCGCGAAGCCGGGGCGCGCGTCGCAGAAGGCGTAGTTCTGGAATTTGTCCTGGCCGACCATGAACGGCGCGTAGCGGCCGGGGACCATCTGATCGGTGTCGAGGTCATCGCCGAAGACCCAGGCGCGACTCATTCCTGGATCTTCAATCTTCCTGATCCATGCCGATGACCCAGGAGCCGGTGCGGATCGGCATGGCCATGACCAGCTCGCGTGAGCGGTCGCCTGAGCGGGCGGAGGCGGTCCCACGCACCGGACGCTCCCCCCGGCGGCGGGCGACGAGCGCATCGAAGTCCGCCTCCCCCGCCTCGAGGTACGGACGGGGGTCGTCGATGACCCCGGTGAGCGCGGCGACAGCGGCAACGTATGGCGAGCCCAGATAGATCGCGGCATCGGGCGAGCCCATCCGACCCTTGTAGTTGCGGTTGGCGGTGGAGAAGCAGACCTCCTGGCCGGCGAGCACGCCGCCGGTCCGGCCGAGGCAAGGGCCGCAGCCGGAGCTCCCGATGACCGCGCCGGCGGCGGAGAGGATCCCAAGCGTGCCATCGGCCATCGCGTCCTCGAACTGGCGGCGCGAGGCCGGGACGACCTCGAGGCGGACCCACGGCGCGATCCGGCGCCCGCGGAGGATCGCCGCGGCCTGCTGCATGTCCACGAGCCGTCCGTTCGTGCATGAACCCAGGAACACGATGTCCACTGGGATCCCGACGGCGTCGGTCACATCGGAGACCTGATCGACCCGCGGCGGGATCGCGATCTGTGGCTCGAGGGACGAGAGGTCGACGTCGACGGTCCGCGTGTATCGCGCATCGGGATCGGGGTGCAGCCAGTCCGGCGCTTCCGGGGTCCCCACGACGATGCCGGCCTTCGCACCCATCTCGGTCGTCATCCCGGCGAGGGTGATCCGATCGCCCTGGGGGAGCTCCCCTGCCCCGTGGAACTCCACGCAGGCGTACCGGGCCCCGTCGGTCCCGATCTCGCGGACGACCCGCATGATCGCGTCCTTGGTCGTCACGCCCCGGCGCAGCGTGCCGGAGAAGCTCACTTTGATCGACTCGGGAACGCGGAGCCAGGTCCGGCCCAGGCCGAGGGCGACGGCGATGTCCGTGGCGCCCATGCCCGCGCCGAACGCCCCGACCGCGCCGTACGAATTGCTGTGCGAGTCGCTCCCGACGATGACCGTTCCCGGCTCGCAATAGCCCTCTTCGACCATGATCTGATGGCAGACGCCCTCGCCGGCGTCGTAGAAGGTCTGGATCTCCTGCTCCCGCACCCATTCGCGCAGGACGCGGTGCGAGTCGGCGACGACCGGCGTCGGGGCCGGGGCGGCGTGATCGACGAACACCCCGACCTTGCTCGTGTCCCAGACGCGCTCCTTGCCCAGGTCCCGCAGCCCGCTCATCACCGCGTCGATGACCGAGTCGTGGACCATGACGCGGGAGATCGGAACGATGACCAGGTCCCCGGCGCGCACATCGCGGCCTGACGCGCGCGAGAGGATGACCTCGGCGATGGTCTTGCCGGACACCTAGGCCACGACCCACTCGCGCAGGATCGAGTCGAGCTGCTCCATCGAGAGCGGCCCGGCGTCAGCGAGCGCCTTGATCTGCCGGGTGATGGTCCGTAGCTCATCCTTGCCGAACGACAGACCAAGCTCCTCGGCCCGCTTTCCGACCGCGTTGTGCCCGGTGAGCCGGTGGGCGATGTTCATCGTGCGGGTGAGCCCGAAGTCCGCCGGGTCAAGGATCTCGTACGAGTTGGGATTGAGGTAGATCGCCTTCGTATGCATCCCGGCCTTGTGGTGGAACGCGTACTTACCGGTGACGAATTCATCGAACGGGATCTCGATCTTCACCAGGGAGGCCACCAGCTCATCGAGGTCCTTCAGCTTCGGCAGGTCGTACTTCTTCTTGATCGCCGCCGGGTCATCGGCATACATCCGCGCCACGAACCCGCCGAGCGGCGTGATCCCGTTGCGCTCGCCGATGCCGAGCACGCTCGTGTCGATGTGTGTCGCCCCGCCCTCGAGGATGCTGTAGGAGTTCGCGATGGCGCAGCCGGCATCGTTATGCCCGTGGAATTCGATGTCGCACGACAGGTGGTGCCGAAGCTCCACCGCCAGCGAGTAGCACTGCCGCGGCGTGGCGATGCCCACGGTGTCGGCGACACCGACCCGGTCGACGCCCATCGCGCCGACGGCGGTATACACCTTGAGCAGGTCACCCTCTGTCGAACGGAAGCTGTCCTCGCTCGAAAAGCGGACTTCCTTGCCGTGATCCTTGATGAACTCGATCACCCGCCGGGCCTCGACGATGATGTCGTCGACGCTCTTCCCATGCGAGAACTCCCGCAGGTAGGACGAGGTCCCGAAGAGGATGTCGATGCCGGTGACGCCGCTTTCCACCGCCACCTTCGCGTCGTCCATATGGCAGCGCACGTGGGTGAGGACCTTGGCCCGCAGCCCGAGGCCGGCGATCGTCTTGAGATCCTCGCAGGACTGCGGCGAGGCGACCGGCGAGGTGAGCTCGATGTATTCCACCCCGAAGGCGTCGAGCAGCGTGGCGATCTGGATCTTGTCGGCGGTCGTGAAATGGGCGTTGCTGAACTGCTCGCCCTCGCGGAGCGTCGAGTCGATGATCGCGAAGCGTTCGATCGGCACGCTGTCCTCCTGTCGGTTCGCCGCGGCGGACCGGCCAAGGCACTGGTGCGCACCAGCCTCCCGTGTGAGGAGCCTGGATGCGGTCAGCGCTCCGCGGCGGAGTTCCCTCTCCGTCGCGACAGCCCGCGTCCTTCCGGAGCGCGGACCAGACGGCGATCCCGAGTCGGAGCGCCATCTTCGGCGGTCACCCCTGGCCACCGTGTCGGCGGAAGCTCGTTCCTCGACGGTGGTCACTGATGACCGCACCTCTGGCCGGCATCGCGTGGTACGTGAAAGTCTACGTGCGAACGTGATCGCACGCGGCGGGGTGTCCTAGGGCTGCTTGACCGGTGTGCTCTTCCGGATCGTCCAGGCGGGCTTGCGGACGACCTCTTCGAGTCGGATGTGCGTGTACTCATGGATCGATGTCTCATGGGCGGTCCGCTCGGCACTCGCGGCAAGCAACGCCGGCATCGACCCCTGGGCCGTGACGAAGAACCGCGCGTCGCAGCCGCCAAAGCGGCACGGGAAACCTGCTGTCTTCAAACTGGTGCACCCTCCTGGACGACGATCGCCCCGCTCACTTAACCGTACTCCACCTGCGTCGGAAGGACTACGAGCGGTCGCGCCGATGGTCACGTTGCGAAGCAGCGCCCGTGCCGATCGGCGCGGATGGCAAGGCTACTGACCTTCATGGCGATCAGCGTGGATCGTTCCTGGGGGGGGTCGACAAGCTCGAACGGTCGAGCGGAGCGGCCCTCTGACAGTTGCAAAAGCTGGGGCCGATGCTCGCACCTGAGGCGACGGCGGGAATCGAACCCGCGATGAGGGTTTTGCAGACCCTTGCCTTGCCACTTGGCGACGTCGCCGCGACCCTCATCCTACCGATTTCGTCTCCCGCGATATCTACCTCGCGATGACGCGGCGTCGCTGGGTCGATGCGCGCCCTAGATGTGCTGCCCATGGACGTTGTTGACGTCCATGAGGAATCGTTGCATCGGGGTCTGCCCTCCGAGTTCGCCGTGGGGACGGCGCTGATTGTACGAACGGATGAACGTCGGGAAGGCGATCGCGCGGGCGCGGTTGCTGGTGTACGGGCGGGCGTAGGCCCAGCGGCGCAACAGGATGCCGATGAACGCTTCGGCCTTGCCGTTCCAGCGCGGGG
>DATLEG010000191.1:0-3513 GCA_035525465.1 Saccharimonadales bacterium (SeqCode) | reverse complement strand
TAGGCCTCGATGACGGCGGGATCGCGCGACACCGCGGCGTAATCGCCCTCGGCGATCTTCTTCCCGTGATCCATCACCAGCACGCGGTCCGACAGATCACGGACCGTGGACATGATGTGCTCGATGAGCAGGAGGGTGACGCCCTCACCTCGGATCTCTCGAACGAGCTGCACGGCTTCGCGCTCTTCGTTCGGCGTGAGGCCCTCCATGATCTCGTCGAGCAGGAGCAGCCGGGGTCGGGTCGCCAGTGCCCGGGCGAGCTCGAGACGCTTGCGGTCCGCGACGGTCAGCGACGAGACCGACGCATCGCGCTTGAGGCCAAGCCCGACACGCTCGCAGAGCGTGGCGGCGTTCGCACGTGCCGTGGAGGAGGCTGAGCCTGCGCCACCGAAGAGCGCGCCCACCATCACGTTCTCGAGGACGGTGAGATCGGCGAACGGCTGGACCAGCTGGAACGTGCGGCCGAGTCCCAGATGGCAGCGACGGTGCGGCCGCGCCGCGGTGATGTCCGCTCCGTCGAATTCGATGCGGCCCGCGTTCGCCGCGAGCAGACCGGAGAGCAAGTTGAAAAGGGTGGTCTTCCCCGCGCCATTCGGGCCGATGATCGCCATGACCTCACCCTCGCGGACCTCGAAGGAGAGGCTGTCGACCGCGGCGAGCCCGCGGAACCGCCGGACCAGATCGGTCGCGACGAGCAGCGTCACGACGACGTCGCCTCACGGCGTGGCTGGCGCCGGGCGAGCCCCCTGCGCGCGAGACCTACGAGGCCGCGCGGCAGGAACAGGACCGCGATCACGAGGATCGCGCCGTACACCACCTGGTAGCCCTCCTTGAACGGTGGCGTGACGCGGAGGTACTCCTCGAGCGCGCGAAGGATGAGCGTCCCGATGATCGGTCCTGCCGTGGTGTACAGACCGCCAAAGATCGGGAAGACCAGGGCGGCCACCGACCGGCTGATATCGAACGCGTCCTGCGGGTCGGTGTGGGTGATGAACGGCATGTAGAACGCGCCGGCGAGGCCCGCGAGCGCGGCTGACGAGGTGAAGAGGAGGGCCTTGGTGCGGACCGCGTTCACCCCCATCACCGCGGCGACCGTCTCGTTCGTGCGGATCGCGGTGACCGCGTAATGCATCCCGCTGTGCCGGACCGCGAGCGAGAGGGCGAGCGCGAGCACGAACATCGTCGCGATGAGGTAGTAGCTCGCGACCCGATCGCCGCCGAAGAGCGGGGGCATCGAGATCCCGACCGGACCGCCGGTGAGCTCTGGCAGCTGGAGCGCGACCGTCCGCAGCACTTCGGCGAAGGCGAGCGTCGCGATCGCGAAGTAGATCCCGCGAAGCCGCAGGGTCGCCAGGCCGAGCGCGAGCGCGACGACCGCGCAGACGGCCGCGGCCACGATGATCCCCGCGACGGGCGGAACGGCGTAGTGCTTGTGCAGAAGACCGACCGTGTACGCGCCGAGGCCGAAGAACGCGCCATGCGCGAGCGACAACTGGCCGGTGCGGGCGACGACATCCCACGACAGGGACAGGGTCATGAACATGAGCATCACGTTCGCCAGGAGCATGAGGTAACGGTCACCCGAGGGGCCGAGCCACGGCGCGACCAGGACGAGCACCACGAACCCCCCGGCGCCGGCGATCGCCCGGCGGCCGGGGCTGAGGTCACCGAGCCGCCTCACGCGGCCCGCCGCAGGCCGCCGGGGCGCGCGACGAGCACCACGAAGATGATCACGAAGAACAGGCCGTCGCGCAGCGCACCCCCGTTCGGGACGTATTGCGACACCAGCTGTTCGGCCAGTCCCAACAGCAGGGCGGCCCAAACCACCCCCGCCAAGTTGCCCAGTCCGGCGAGCACGACGATCGAGAATGACTTCAGGATCGTCCCCAGGCCGAGGAATGGGCTCACCTGGGTCTGGAAGATGAACATCACTCCGGCGATGCCGGCGAGGGCGAGGGAGAGCCCGAACGCGACCTCGTAGATGCGGTCCACGTCGATGCCCACGACCTGGGCGCCCAGGCGGTTCTGGGCGACGGCCCGCATCCGCTTGCCGAAGCGCGATCGGCCGATGACGACGTAGGTGACGGCGACGACCGCGATCGAGACGACGAAGCCGGCGAGCCGGGCGTAGGTGACGTTCGCGAAGCCCAGCGAGATCAGCTCGAAGCGCCACGGGAGATTCGCGTCGAGGGCCTGCGGCGACAGCACGATGACCGCGAGGTTCTGGATCAGGATCCCGATTCCGAAGGTGAGGAGCATCTGGTTCAGCTCGGGCTGCCGGAGGACGGGCTTCATCGTGAAGCGGAACACCCCGCGGCCGACCAGGAACAACGCGGCTGCGGAGAGCGGCACGCCGAGGAGGATGACCAGCGGGCTGACCGCCGGGCCGATGCCCAGCCAGGAGGAGAGCGTGAGATAGAGCCAGAAGCCGAGGTACGCGCCGAGCATCACGAACTCACCGTGCGCGAAGTTCACGATCCCGACCACGCCGAGGGAGATGGCAAGACCGAGCGCGCTCAGGGCGTAGAGCCCGGAGCGGAGGATCCCGAAGAGCAGGACCTGCGGCAACGCGTCCATCAGCACCTCGACCGACCGCCGCGGTGCCCCGGATGTCCCGGGAGCACCGCGGCAGGTCCCGCGTTCGTTCTGGCTACTTGAGCTTGGCCGTCGCGAGGTTCTCGGGGAAGACGATCTGCTGCTTGCCGGACTGCCACTGGAAGCTCACCAGGCTGGTGAACCCCTGGTGCTTGATCGTGGTGCTCGGGGTGAATTTCAGGGTCGGTCCGAGCGGCGAGTCGTAGCTCGTCGCCTCCATCGCCTTGATCCAGCCGGCCTTGGTGCCGTCGGAGGCCTTGAGTGCGTTCACCGCCGTGGTGAGGTTGGTGTACGCGAGTGCCGACCAGTAGCTCACCGGGTCCTTCCCGTACTTCGCCTTGAAGTCGGCGACGAACTTCTTCGAGGCCGGCGCGGGGATGTCGGTGGTCCACAGGGTCAGGCCGGCCACGCCTTCGGCGACCGGAGAGGCGCCGAAGTTCGCCGGGAACGAGGGCGGAGAGGCGTAGACGAGCTTTGGGGCGAAGCCGACCTCCCGCATCTGGGTGAGGAGCGGGATGACATCCCCGGCGAAGGGGATGATCACGAAGATCTCCGCGCCGCTCGACTTCAGCTTGTTCAGGAGCGCGGTGAAGTCGGTCGAGCCGGTCTTGAACGCCTCGGAGGCGACGACCTGCTGTGCCTGAGCGGGAAGGGCATCACCGAAGCCCTTTGCGCCGCCGGTACCAAAGAGCCCGTCCTCGTACGCGATCGCGACCTTCTTGTAGGGAGTGGACTTCATGAACGAGAGCGCGGACTGGGCGTTCATGTACTCCCAGGGGTGGTAATGGAAGAAGAAGTCCTGATCCTTGAAGCCGAGCTCGACGGCGGTCGCCGCCGCGCCGGTCCAGGCCATCGGGACCTGCGCCTTCTTCGCCGGCTCGATGAGGGCCGCGGTGATGGTGCTGGCCAGGCCACCCA
>DATLEG010000177.1:0-2569 GCA_035525465.1 Saccharimonadales bacterium (SeqCode) | reverse complement strand
GCGGTGCCCAACACGATGAGGACCGGTCTGCGCATGCCGGCAGGGTGAGCGCCACGCGATGTCGTGCATAGATGCGCGACGCATGAATGCTGTCGTCATTTTTGACGACAGCCCGTCGTCAATTCGTGCGGCGGCCCTGTTGCTGCTGCTGCATCTGGACGATCGCGACCGGCAACCCCCCGATGGAGGTGCCGTCGACCTCGAGGTCGAACTTGTGGGTTCCGTAGCTCGTGAAGCTCATGTTGTTCAGCTCGACGATGACGTTCACATCCTGCCCGGCCACCGCCTGGACCGCGATCTCCGGCGGGTTCGTCCCGGCCTGACCGCCGTCCGGCTTCCGCAGGCGCACGACGACGCTGTGGGTGCCGGCCTCCAGGCCGAGGATCGCGACGAGGAACATCCGCGGATGCTGGGCCGGGAGCCCGGTGACACTGATGTTGCGGAAGATCCCGAGCAGGCTGACCTTGCCGTCCTGTCCGACCAGGGCGTGATCGCAGAGCGCGGCGAGGCGGACCTCGGCCCCGCTCACGACGGCCGCCCGGTGACGACGCTCACCAGGCGGTCGGGTACGACGATGGTCTTCTCGATCGCGGCCCCTCCGATGGCGGTCTGCACCTTCTCGCTCGCGAGCGCCAGCGACCGGACGCTCGCCTCAGACGATCCGGCCGGGACGGTGAGCCGGTCGCGCACCTTGCCGTTCACCTGGACCACGATCTGGACATCTCCGGAGCGTACCGCGCCGGGGTCGAAAGCCGGCCAGGACTGCTGATGGACCGAGCCGGTGCCGCCACGCCGGTGCCAGAGCTCCTCGGAGAGGTGCGGCGCGAACGGCGCGAGGAGCAGGATCAGGGTCCGCACCCCCTCGTCACGGCTCGGCCCCGACGCGTGGAAGAGCGCGGTCGAGAGCTCCATCATCGCCGCGATCGCGGTGTTGAAGTGGTACGCCTCCAGATCCGTCGTCACCCGCAGGGTGGTGCGCTGAACCATCCGGTCCAGCTCCGGGTCGCGGGGGCCGTCCGGCGGCGGCTGCAGGGCGATCGTCCAGACGCGATTGAGGAACCGCCAGCTCCCCTCGATGCCGGCGGCATCCCAGTCGGCGCCGTCGGTCCAGGGACCCATGAACATCATGAACAGCCGCAGGGTGTCCGCCCCGTAGCGCGCGACATACGCGTCAGGCGCCTCGACGTTGCCCCGGGACTTCGACATCTTCCGGCCCTTGAACACGATGGTGCCCTGGTTCCGCAGATGGGTGAATGGCTCGTCGAACCAGAGGTAGCCCAGATCGCGCAGGACCTTGCAGACGAAGCGTGCGTACAGCAGGTGCAGGATCGCGTGCTCGATCCCTCCGGTGTATCGGCTCACCGGCAGCCAGTGCCGCCCGACGGCCGGGTTCATGAAGCACGAGGCGTCCTTCGGGTCCGGGTAGCGATAGATGTACCAGGACGAGTCGACGAACGTGTCCATCGTGTCCGTCTCCCGCTTCGCCGGCTTGCCGCACCGCGGGCAGGCGGTATTGACGAAGTCCGGGAGGTTCGCCAGGGGCGAGCCGCCACGCCCGGTGAACTCCGCGTCCCGCGGCAGGACCACCGGCAGATCCGACTCCGGGACCGGCACCACGCCGCACCCGTCGCAGTGCACGATCGGGATCGGGGTGCCCCAGTACCGCTGGCGCGAGATGAGCCAATCCCGAAGCCGGTAGGTGACCGAGGCGTCACCGATCCCGCGCTCCCTGGCGTCCGCCGCGATGCGTCGCTTGGCCTCGTCGCTGGACAGGCCGGTGAAGGCGCCGCTCCGGACGAGCGATCCCGGTCCGGTGTATGCCGCGGCCAGGGGCGCATGCTCGCTCCCGTCGGGCGAGATGACCTCGCGGATCTCCAGGCCGTACGCGGTGGCGAAGGCGAAGTCGCGCTCGTCATGTGCCGGGACGGCCATGATCGCCCCGGTGCCATAGGTCGCGAGGACGTAGTCAGCGATCCAGATCGGGACGCGCTCGCCGGTGAAGGCGTTGCGCGCGTACGCGCCGGTCGCGACGCCGGTCTTCGGCCGTTCGGCGCTCGTGCGTTCGATCTCCGCGGTGTTGCGGGCCTCCTCGACGTAGGCGGTCACCGCGGCCCGCTGCGCCTCGCTGGTGATGCCGGCGACGAGCGGATGCTCCGGCGCCAGGACCATGAAGGTCGCCCCGAAGATCGTGTCCGGGCGGGTGGTGAAGAATCGGATCGTCTGGCCCGGATGGCCGTCCACCGCGAAGGCGATCTCCGCACCCTCGGAGCGGCCGATCCAGTTCTGCTGCATCACCCGCACCCGCTCCGGCCAGTCCAGACCGTCGAACTTCAGCAGCTCGTCCGCGTACGCGGTGATCTTGTAGAACCACTGGGTCAGGTCCTTCTTCACGACCGGCGTGTCGCAGCGCTCGCACAGACCGTTGATGACCTGCTCATTCGCCAGGACGGTCTCGTCGCGCGGGCACCAGTTCACCGGTGCGGTCGCCCGATAGGCGAGACCTCTTTCCAGCAGCTTCAGGAACATCCACTGGTTCCAGCGGTAGTACTCCGGGTAGCAGGTCACGACC
>DATLEG010000168.1:0-3260 GCA_035525465.1 Saccharimonadales bacterium (SeqCode) | reverse complement strand
GACATCGGACGGGAGGAGCGTCCGCTCGCCATCCCAGCGCGCGGTGGCGCCGGAGGCGTCGATCAGATGGACCGCGACGCGCACCGGGTTCGTTCCGCCGGCCGGCCAGGTGGCCGTGCCGTCATTGCGCAGGGTGAGCGGGATCGCGGTCCGGCCGCCGGGCAGCAGCACCGGGAGCGGCGCACCGGCTGCAAGCGTGGGGGTGATCGTGGCGGCGAAGCCGCTCGACACGGTGATCGGGACATCGCGCGTCGGGACGCCCTGCCCGCTGAACCAGGCAATGCCCTCTTCGACCAGATCGAGGCGCAGGAGATAGCTGCCCGCGTCGGCAGGCGCGGTCACCGGGAGGGCGATCACCGCCGATTGACCGGCGGCGAGGTCCGACGGCAGCGAGGCGCGCGCGCCGTCCCACACGACCATCGTGCCGGCCGACGTGAGCCAGTGATAGGACAGATGCACCGGCGTCGGGCCGGACGCGCTCCAGGTCCGGGTGCCGCTGTTGGTCACGGTGACGCTGTAGGCGTTGGGCCCGAAGGTGAACGTGGAGGCCGCGCCTGCGGCGGGCGCGTACGTCGCGCCCAGGCCGTTGTTCACCGCAGCCGTGAGGTTCGCGGTCGGGACGCCCTGACCGGAGAACCAGGCGATGCCCTCGCGGACCAGATCCACTCGCAGGACATAGGTGCCCGGGACCGTCGGCGGCGTGATCGTCGCGCGCACCGTCGCGGCGGTCCCGATCGGGACGTCGGCCGGGAGGGCGCTGCGCTGGCCGTCCCAGACGACGGTGTTCCCGGCGAGGTCGCTCCAGTGATAGGCCAGGCGCACCGGGTTCGCGCCGGTCGCGCCCCAGACGAAGCTCGAGCGGTTCGTGACGCCGATCGTCGCCGCGAACGCCGTCCCCGCGGTCACGCGCGGCGGGACCGCGGACACGTCGTATGCCGCGCCGTAGGTCGCGGTGGCCGATGCGGTCACCGCGCGGAGCGCGTTCACCCGGCCGGCGCCAAAGACCGGGTCCATCCCGGGGGTGCCGAGATCATCGGCCGTGGTCTTCAGCCGCTCGATGACCTGCGCGACCGACAGCGCCGGCTCGCGGCTCAAGACCAGGGCCGCGACCCCCGCGACCAGCGGCGAGGCCTGCGAGGTCCCGCGGAACGCGGCGTAATTCATCACACCGCTCGAGCGCGAGAGCGTGGTCGGGTAGGTCGGCACGGTGCTGAGGATCGTGACACCCGGCGCGGAGATGCCGACATACGCGCCGGTGTTCGAGAACGCGGCATGCGCGTCATTCGGGTCCGTCGCGGCGACGGCGAGGACCTCGGGGTACGCGCCGGGGAACTCGGCTACGTTCAGGCTCGGGCAGGTCGCGTTCGGATAGGCCCGCGAGGGATCGCCGCAGTTGCCCGCGGCCGCGATGACGAGCGCATTGCGTGAGACGGCGTAGCGGATCGCGTCATGGAGCGTCGGGCTGTCGGAGTCGGAGCCCAGCGAGATGTTGATCACCCGCGCGCCCCGGTCCGCGGCCCAGGTGATCCCCGAGGCCACGTCCGATAGCAGGCCGGTGCCCTGGCAATCAAGGGCCTTCACCGGAAGCACCCGCACCCCGAACGCGACCCCGGCGATCCCCTGGCCGTTGTTGCCATTCGCGCCGACGATGCCGGCGACGTGGGTGCCGTGGCCGTTGTCATCCACGGTCGTGCCCGGGGTGCAGCCGGACGAAGGCGACGAGACGAAGGTCGTCCCCGGCACGAGCACGCCGGCAAGATCGGGATGCGCGGCATCGATGCCGGTGTCGATGATCGCGACGGTGATCGCCGCGGAACCGCGCACCACATCCCAGGCGCGGTCGAGCTGCGCCTTGCGCAGTCCCCATTGCCCCAGGCCAAAGCCCGGATCGGTCTGATAGAGGCTGTCATTCGGGGTGAAGCTGGTGCGGAGGATCCGATCGGACTCGACCCGTGCGACCGCCGGATCGCCGGCGAGGATCGCCACCGCGGCGGCGGTATCGCCAAAGAGCTCGGAGGCTTCGTCAGTGATCGCGATCCGCGCCGCACCGATCGCCGGCAGCTCGCGGTCGATGGTGCCGCCGACCGCGATGATCGCCGCCGCGCGGGCCGCAGCGGACGCCCCCGGAGCGAACCGGACCAGGATCCGCGGGGCGTTCAGTGGGACGGCGGGTGCGGCGGCAGGGGCAGCCACAACGCCGACCGAGAGAGGGCTCTGTCGGGCATCTGCCGGACGGGCGAGCAGGGGACCGCCGAGCAGCAGGACACAGAGCAGCACGATCCGAAGCCGCGAGCGCATTCCCATTCCTCTGTTCACTACTACGTGCGGCGCCCCCGCCGGTTATGCCCCCCGTTCGGGGGGGGCACGCACGACTCTATGGCGTGGCGATGATCACGAGGACGTTCTCGAGCTTCCGGAGGTCCACCGCGGGCTCGATGATCGCGCGTTGATACGCCGCGACCTCGGCCTTGGACACGTCGGTGATCCTGCCCAGGACCAGGCCCTTCGGATAGAGCGAGCGGATCTCGTTCCCAAAGGCGAGGCCCGCGGTGACGACGATGTCCCCCGCCTTCACCGTCTCGCTCTGGAGGATCCACTCCATGACCAAGGTGTCGCCGTACTGGCCGCGAACGATCCCATTCGCGCGCGAGCTCTGGACGAGCGCCGACACCGCGGAGGACGAATCGGTGACGAGCAGCACCTTCGCGTAATTGGTCCCCGCCTCCGCGACACGCCCGACGACGCCCTGGTCGGACAGGACCACGTCCCCCGCCTTCACGCCCTGCTCGGTCCCGGCGCCGATGACCAGCGACTTCAGGATGCCGCTCGGATCGCGGGCGATGACCGGCGCGGCGATGGTCTTGTAGGGGATCGTCTTCTGCAGCCCCTCGAGCTTGGTCGCCTGTTGCGCGGTGACCGCCTGCTCGCGCAGTCGGACGTTCTCCAGGGTGAGGCGGTCGTTCGCGGCGCGAAGGTCGGCGTTCTCAGACCGCAGGCGCTCGATCTCGCCGATCGCCTGGACGAAGCGGTTCGTCGAGATGCCGGTGTCGGCAAGGATCCGCTGTGCGGGAATCAGCAGCTGTGTCCCGGCGGTCGAGACCCCCCGCACCACCTCGGTGTTCCGAAGACCAAAAAGCAGGACCGACACCGCGAACAGGACCGCGAACGGCCGCGCCACACTCGGTCGTCGCATCCGCGACCGGCCGAGCGATCCCCCGAGATACCCCGGGGCCGCCATCAGCGCGGCATGATCGAGTAGG
>DATLEG010000135.1:0-2088 GCA_035525465.1 Saccharimonadales bacterium (SeqCode) | reverse complement strand
GGTCGTGCCGTTCAGGATGACCGAACCGGTCGTCGCTCCGAGCAGACCAGAGACCAGCGACAAGAGCGTGGATTTCCCGCAGCCCGAGGGCCCGACGACGGACACGAAGCGCCCGGTCTCGATGTCGAGGTCGACGTCGGTGATCGCGGTGAACGGCGGCTTTCCCGTCGGTCGGTAAACCTTGGAGACACCGCGGAGCGAGATGGCGGCGGTCATGCGACCCGTGCCGCCGCGGCGCGCTCGGCCTTCTTCACTCGGCCGGCGGAGGGACGCCCGACGAGCTCCTCGGCGATGTCCGCCGCGGCGAAGATCGCCGCGCGATCGATGCCGGTGGCGATCCCCGCCTCCTCGAGCAGATGCACCGTGTCCTCGGTCGCGATGTTGCCGGTGGCCCCGGGCGCGAACGGGCAGCCGCCGAGGCCGGCGATCGAGGCGTCGAAGCGCGCGATCCCGACGTTCACCGCCGCCCAGACGTTCGCCAGGCCCATGCCGCGGGTGTCATGGAAGTGCGCCGCGAGCTCCGCCTCCGGCACCGCCTCGCGGAGCGCGGCGAAGCGATCGGCGACCTGTCGCGGGTTCGCGATCCCGATGGTGTCGGCGATCTCGATCGCCATCGTCCCGGCGGCCTGGCAACGCTTGGCCACCTCGAGCACCGTCGCGGCGGAGACCGGCCCGGAGAAGGGGCAGCCGAACGCGACCGCGATCGCCGAGCGCACCGCGATCCCATCGGCCTGTCCGCGGCGGCAGATCGCGGCAAGGTCGTCGACCGAACGCGCGACGGAGCGGCCGACATTGCGCTCGTTGAAGACGTCCGTCGCCGCGAGGACGAAGATGACGTGCCGCACGCCCGCTGCGGCGGCGCGGTCGTAACCGTGCTCGTTCCCGACGAGCGCGACGAAGCGGACATCGTCGCGCGACGGGAGGCCGGCGACGACCGCTTCCGCGTCGGCCATCCGGGGAACGCGGTCCGGCCGCACGAAGCTGGTCACCTCCATCTCACGGACGCCCGCGGCGAGGAGCGCTTCCGCGAGTCGCAGCTTCCCCGCGGTATCCACGGCGGTCGCCTCGTTCTGCAGTCCGTCGCGCAGCCCGACGTCGATGATCGTGACCTGCTCTGGCAGCATCAGATGATCCCTTCCGCGCGCAGACGCGCGCGTTCTTCCGCATCGATCCCGAGCAGGTCCCCGTAGATCCGGTCATTGTCGCTCCCAAGCGCGACCGGGCCGAGGTGCCGCACCGAGCCCGGCGCCTCGCTCAGCCGGGGAACGATACCGGGGATGACGATCCGGGTGCCGTCGTCGAGCCTTCGTTCAAGGAGCATCCCGCGGGCCTGGTATTGCGGATCCGCGGCGATGTCGGCCATCGAGTAGATCGGCCCGGCCGGGACTCCGGCAGCCTCGAGCCCCGCCAGGCACGCGGCGAGGTCGTGACCAAGGGTCCAGGCGGTGATCGCCGCGTCGAGCAGCGCGGCGTCCGCCGCGCGGCCCGGGTTGGTGCGGTACCGGGGGACCGCCGCGAGATCGGAGCGACCGATCACGGTCATGAGCCGCACGAACAGCTCGTCGCTGTTGCCGCCGATGACCACGAATTTCTCGTCGGCCGTCGGATAGGTGTTGCTCGGCGCGACCCCCGGGTAGGACCCACCGGAGCGCTCCCGGACCTCACCGGAATAGGTGTACTCGGTGATCGCGCCCTCCATGAGCGCGAACACCGCCTCGTAGAGCGCGATGTCCACGACGTCCCCCCGGCCCGTCGCGCCGCGGCGCACCAGGCCGGCGAGGGCGCCGATGACCGCGAAGAGCGCCGCCACCTCGTCGGCGAGCGAGACCCCGGTCCGGGACGGTGGCGCCTCGGGCTGGCCGGTCGTGTAGCGGATCCCGCCCATCGCCTCGGCCACCGCGCCGAGGCCGGTCCGACCCCGGTATGGTCCGGTCTGGCCGAAGCCGGAGACGCGCACGACGACCAGCCCGGGCCGGGCCGCCCGCAGCGCCGCGGGGTCCAGGCCCCAGCGCTCCAGTGTCCCGGGGCGGAAGTTCTCGAGCAGCACATCGCTCCGTTCGACCAGGCGCCGGACCAGCGCCTGCCCCT
>DATLEG010000128.1:0-8999 GCA_035525465.1 Saccharimonadales bacterium (SeqCode) | reverse complement strand
TGTCATCCGAGAAGTCCAGGCCGTCGACGAGCACCCCGGTGCCGAAGGCGACCTGCTCGGTGTCGGCGAAGAAATTGTCCGGAACGCGATCGAGGATCATTCGGCCCACCGGGCGGAGCGGGAAGCGGTCTTCCGGCCAGGTCTTCGTGTCGTCCAGCGGGTCGAAGTCCAGCTCGGGATGCTCGCCGTCCGGCATGATCTGGACGCACAGCTCCCACTCCGGGAATTCGCCGCGCCCGATCGCGTCGTACAGGTCTCGGGTCGCGCTCCCAAGATCCGTCGCCTGGATCGCGTTGGCCTCTGCCTGGGTGAGCGACCTGATCCCCTGTTTCGTCTTCCAGTGGTACTTCACCAGCACGCCCACACCAGCGGTGTTCACCATCTTGTAGGTGTTCACGCCGAACCCATCCTGGTGCCGGTGGTCGGCCGGGATGCCCCGGGGGCTGAAGAGCCAGGTGAGCATGTGCATCGACTCCGGCGTGTTGCTCATGAAATCGAAGATCCGATTCGGCTCCTGCCGGAAGGTCACCGGATCCGGCTTCAGGGCATGGATGACGTCCGGGAACTTCAGCGCGTCGCGGATGAAGAACACCGGCAGGTTGTTCCCGACCAGGTCCCAGTTCCCCATTTCGGTGTAGAACTTCACCGCGAAGCCGCGCGGGTCGCGCGCCACCTCGGACGAATCCCGGCCACCGATGACGGTCGAGAACCGGACGAAGACCGGTGTCCGCTTCCCCTTCTCCCCGAACAGCGCGGCGCGGGTGTAGGTGCTCGCCGGCTCGTCGCCGATCGTGCCGTAGGCCTCGAAATACCCGTGCGCGCCGGTACCCCGCGCGTGGACCACACGCTCCGGGACGCGTTCGCGGTCGAAATGCGAGATCTTCTCGAGGAAGTGGTAGTTCTCGAGCGTCGTCGGTCCACGGTCACCGACAGTGCGGACGTTCTGGTTGTTCGCGATCGGATGGCCCTGTCGGTCGGTGAGACCGAGGACCGGCTCCGGGTCGCTGGCTCCGCGCTTCGTCTGATCAGGCATCGCACTCCATTGAGCTGGACACGGCTGCTCCACTCCTGGAGTCATTCCAGTTCAGGGATGAGCATATCCCGGGTCTCCCCGCCGGTCCGATCCGGATGGTTCGGGTGTTCATCGAAATTACGGGACCTCCTAGCCGAGCTCCAGCACCGGAACGCCTTCGACCGTCTCCGCTGCGACCGCGTCGACGACCGAGTGAAAGTGTCCCGTCCTCCCGTACACCGCGATCTGGCGATCGGCGCTGGTCCCGTCCCGAACGATGGTCCGTAGGAATTCGGCCTCGCGGCGTGAGCCGAGGACATCCACGACGTCGTCGACGAATTCGAGGAGCTCTTCGCAGAGCTCGCGCATCGGGACCTCGCGCTCGGTGCCGAAGTCGATGAGCTTCGCGTCCAGGCCGCCCCGCATCGCCCGCCACTTGTTCTCCTGGATGAGCTGCGGCAGATAGCGCCGGAAGCCGAGGTTGCGCTCGCGGAGCACGAGCAGCTTCGCGCAGATCGCCTGCACCAACGCCGCGATGCAGAGCGTCTCCTCCATCTTCGTCGCCGCGTCGCAGATCCGGAACTCGATCGTCGGGTAGAAGGCGTGCGGCCGGAGATCCCACCAGATGCGCTTCCCGTCATCGATGCTCTTGGTCCGGACGAGCAGCTCCACGTAGTTCTCGAACTCGTCATAGGAGCCGAACTCGGGCGGGATCCCGGTCCGGGGGAACCGCTGCCAGATGATCTGGCGGTACGACTTGAGTCCGGTGTTGCGGGTGAGCCAGAACGGGCTCGAGGAAGAGATCGCGAGGAGATGCGGGAGGAAGTACCGTGCCTCGTTCATGACCTCGATCCGGGCCTCACGGTCAGGGATGCCGACGTGGACATGCAGGCCGAAGATGAGCAGCTCGCGGATGACGTCCTGGAGCTCGTCCTCGAGGATCTTGTACCGCTCCTCCTCGGTGACCGACTGGTCCTGCCAGTGCGAGAAGGGGTGCGTGCCGGCAGAGGCGATCCGCAGCCCATCGCGGGCGAGGAGCGTCGCGAGCGTCCCCCGCAGCTGGCCGATCTCCTCCCGCGCCTCGGAGATGTCGGCGCAGATCTTCGTGCCGACCTCGATGACCGACTGGAGCATCTCCGGCTTCACCCGCTCGCCCAGGTGCGGCCGGGCCGCGGTGAGCAGGGTCTCGCTGTGGCTCTTCAGCTCGCCCGCGGCGTTGACGATCTGGAACTCTTCCTCGATCCCGATCGTGAGGCGGCGGACGTCCACGTGGACCGGCATCGATCCAGACTACCTACCGTCCTCGACCACGTAGGTCGGGACGACGCTCCCCGCGCCGGCGGTCACGTTCAGGAGGGCGCTCGAGGAGAGCCGGGTGAGGCAGCCGGACACCTTGCCCCAGAACAGATATGGATCGTGGTCGATCATCAGGTCGAGGTAATGGACCTGGCCGTTCAGGAGCACGGGGAACGGGTATCGCGGGACCGCGACCCGCTCCTGGACGACGTACGACGCGGTCAGGGCGGCAAGCACGGTCTGCTCCCACTCGGGCTGCTCCACGGTCCACCCAAGGATGACGCCCTTGCCCCCGTACTCGTCGTTCGGCTTCAGGACGAGGCGGTCGCGCTTGCCCATCACCAGATCGACCAGATCCACGGTCTTCTCGCGGTAGGTCGTGTGGCCTTCGCGCATCCGGCGGGTCCAGGGGATGTGCGACGCGATCGCCGCGCGCTGCGCCGCGGTATACAGCTGCGCATAACGCTCGTCGGAAAGGAGCGCCAGGCTCATCTTCTTGTGCAGCAGTTTCGCCCGGAAGCTGTTCACCACGGTCACCGCCCCGTCCAGGTACGCACGCACGAGCGGGGCGGCGATCTCCGGGCGGGCGAGGAGCTCGCTGGTCAGGACCCGCCGGTAGACGACGTCGATCCGCTGCCCGTTGGCGCGGAGCACGCGGCGCGCGTAGGTGAGATCCTGCGGCGCGCAGATGATCGCCCGAAGACCATGAGCCTCGAAGTACCGCGCGAACATCTCGAACTCAGTGAGCGTCGGAAGGCCCGGCCAGTCGACGATCGCGATCGTCCGCATCGATCCCCTCGGTCTGCGGGCACGAGCGAGGACCGCGAGCTGTCGCGCGCGTACCGGAAAGGCCCGCAGCCGGTGGGTCTTCCGGTAGGCCCGCATGACCGGGAGCGTTGCGAACACCTCGGTCAGCTCGTCGTTATAGGCCATCCCCGCTGGGGACTCGGCGTTGTACTCGACGAACCGGATCGTTCCGTCCGGGCCGACGAAGCCATCCAACCGCGCCGCCGGTGACGAGGCCCGGAACCCTGGATCGGCAAGCGCCAGCTCCGCTTCCCGGGGGTCCAGCTCGAGCTCGCGACGAAGGTCCTCGTCCGCCAGGACCGCCCGCTCCAGCCGGTCGAGCGCGCCGTAGAGCACCTCGGAGGCACGGCCGATCGCGTCGTACTGCCAGCGGGAAATGAGATTCGGGCGGAGCGCGACGCAGAGCGGGCGGTCACCGAAGACGAGCCGCCGCTCACGCTGCCCCTCGGCGAGCGCCGCGGCACTCTCGGCGGCGAGGTCGCCGTCTTCGAGCAGCTCGTGATAGCCGACTAGCGGATGTGCCGCCACCACCGGTGATCCTCACGCCACGGCGGTACCGCCGCGCCGGTGGCGTACGCGATGACCAGGTCGCTCATCTTGTCCAGCACCCAATCGAAGTTCTCACCCTTGATCGAGAAGGAGTCGAAATCCGGTGCCGGGTTCAGGAAGTCGATCGCGTAGAGCACATCGTCGCGGACCGCGAACTCCACGGTGTCCATGTCGTAGCCGAGCGCGTCGGTGAGCGTGATCGCGTCGGCGATCGCGCGTTCGCGGAGACGACCCTCGACCGGCCGGTGCGTGACGTACCGCTCGTGGAATGGCGCCATCGGGTCATAGCGGATCGGGAGCACGTGCTTCCGGCCGATGGCGATGCAGCGCACGTAGTCGTCCCAGGCGATGAACTCCTGGAGGATCATCGTCTTCGGGCGCTGACCGAAGTGCGCCGTGCCGGTCCCGTCGTACGCGGCGATGAGCTCCTCAAGGGTGTCCACCTTGTAGACGTCCTTCCAGCCTCCGCCGGTGTTGGGCTTGAGGATCGCCGGGAGCCCGGTGTAGGCGACGATCCCTTCCCAGTCGATCGGATACGCGAGATTACGGAGCGACGCGTCGTTGATGTCGGGGATGTACGACTTGTTCGGGAGCACGACCGTCTTCGGGACGGCGACCCCGAGCTTGCGGGCGAGCGTGCATTCGAAGAACTTCTCGTCCGCCTCCCACCAGAACGGGTCGTTCACCACGGCGGTGCCCAGGAGGGCCGCGCTCTTCAAATGCGCCCGGTAATAGGGCACCTCATGGCTGATCCGGTCCACGATGACCGCGTAGCGCGGCTCCTCGAGCTCGCGCGCACCACCGAGGACCGCCATTTCCGCGGTGACCCCCTGCGCGGCGCCCTTGCGCCCGACGACGTCGATGAAGGGCTGCGGGAAGGTGTTCTCGCGGCCGACCAGGAGCCCGACGATCTTCGGCGGGTCGCTCATAGGTAGGTGTCCACCATCTCCTTCCAGTAGGGCCAGTCATGGGCCCAGCCGTCCCAGAGATGAAGCGCTGCCGGGATCTGTTTCGCCCGCAGCGCGGCCGCCAGACGCCTGGACTCGTCGACGTTCGGGTCCTCGAGTCCGGTCGCCACCACGAATTCGGTCCGCCGGAGCGGTCCGAGGAGGACCGGATCCTCCAGGGCCGGCAGGAACGCGAGCGGATTCACGAAATAGGCGTCCCCCTCGCGTGATCCGTCGAGCCAGCGCGCGGCGTCGAACGCGCCGGAAAGACAGATCGCCGCACGCGCGATACCGGGATGGCGGAGCGCAAGCGTGGCGGCGTGGAACGCGCCGAATGATGCGCCGGCGAGCACGAGCTCCGCGCCGCCGGCCTCAAGGCGGGCCAGGGGGAGCAGCTCCTCGGTGAGATACCGGTCGTAGGCCAGGTGGCGGACCGCCCTGTTGGTCGCGGGGACCGCCGTGTCGTAGAACGACTCCCCGTCGACGCTGTCGGCGCACCACAGCTGGAGCAGGCCGTCCTCGATCCGCTCGGTCAGGTGGGCGATCATCCCGGTGTCCTCCCACTGATAGAACCGCCCCATCGAGGTCGGGAAGACCACCACCGGGGTGCCCCGGTCGCCGAACACGAGGACCTCCATCTCCCGCTCGAGGACCGGGCTTCGCCAGACGCGGTAGTCGCGCTTCACCCCTGCGCGCGCTCGCGGCACTCGGCGATCACCCGCCACGCGGTGTCCACGCCATGCCAGCCCTTTAGCTCGACTGCGTCGTCCTCGAGGGTCTTATACGTGCCGAAGAAGGTCTCGATCTCCTTCTGCCAATGCGGCGCGAGGTCCTCGAGCCGGTGGATGTGGGAGAACCGCGGGTCGCCGACCGGTACGGCGAGGATCTTCTCGTCCTCGCCCTTGCTGTCCTTCATGAACAGCGTGCCGATCGGGCGCGCCGGGACCACGCACCCGGGGAAGGTGGGCTCCTCGACGATGACCAGGGCGTCCAGCGGATCGCCGTCGCGGGCCAGGGTGTCCATCACGAAGCCGTAATCGGCGGGGTAATGGACCGAGGAGAAGAGCACCCGGTCCAGGCGGATGTAGCCGCTCTTCTTGTCGAGCTCGTACTTGGCACGGGAGCCGCGCGGGATCTCGACGAACACATCGACGTCGTCCCGCTGACGATCGGTCATCGGCCTTGTCGACTTAGCCATCGTTCTCCCCCGCGCCGTCCGCCGGGACGAGAGCCGGAGCGATCACGACCGTCACCTCGCCCTTGGGACGCTCGGAAGCATACCGAGCCGCGAGATCGACCGCCGTGCCGCGAACGAAGGTCTCGTGGACCTTGGTCAGCTCGCGGGCCACCACGACACGGGCGTCAGGCGCCAGCGCAGCGAGGTCTTCCAGCAGATCCCCGGTCCGATACGGGCTCTCGTAGATGACGATCGTCCGTCCCTCGGCGAGCAGCGGAGCAAGCACTTTGCGGCGCTGACCGCTCTTCTTCGATACGAACCCGAGGAACGTGAACGCGCGGGTCGGCAGTCCCGAGGCGACCAGGGCGGCGATCGCCGCGTTCGGTCCGGGGACCGGGGTCACGATGTGGCCGGCGGCGATGGCCGCGGCGACCAGAGCCTCGCCCGGATCGGAGAGCGCCGGGGTCCCGGCATCGGACACCAGGGCCACGTCCCAGCCTCGGTCGAGCTGGCCGACCAGGACCGCCACCTGACGGCGGTGGTTGAACTCGGTGTAGGAGGTGAGGTGCTTTGCCCGGATCTCGTGTCGCCGTAGGAGGATCTGGGTGTGCCGGGTGTCCTCGCAGGCCACCATGTGCACCTCCTGGAGCAGCCGCAGCGCCCGGGCGGAGACGTCCTCGAGGTTGCCGATCGGCGTCGCCACCAGATAGAGCGTTCCCACCCGGCCAGTGTGGCCCAGGTGGCCTGGGGCCTGCCCCGCGCCGGGCGAGGCCCGGATCGTGCAGGGCGGTGGCCCATGGATCCACTGCGCGGCGCCATCGCGGGGGCCATCGGCGGGGCCGCCGGCTCGTACGCGATGGAGCTGTTCCAGGCCTGGTGGAACGACCTGGAAAAGCGCAACGCCCCCCAGCCTGCGGCGGCCAGGGCGGGTGCGGAGGACAAGGCCGAGGACGACCCGGCCACGGTCAAGGTCGCCGAACGCGCCGCGAAGAAGGTCCTGGACACCGGCGTCCCGGAGGAGCTCAAGCCCGCGGCCGGCGAGGCGGTCCATTACGCGATGGGCGCCGTGACCGGTGCGATCTATGGGTTCGTCGCCGAGATCCTCCCCCCGGCGCGGGCGTTCAACGGGATGCTCATGGGGGCGATCGTCTGGTGGACCGCGGACAACATGGCCGTGCCGGCACAGAAGCTGGGGAAGCGACCCGAGCAGGTGCCGCCGTCGATGCACGCCTACGCCCTCGCCTCGCACCTGGTCTACGGGGTGACCACGGAGCTCGTGCGCTCCGCCGTGCGGATCGTTCTCTAGTTCACGCGGAGGACGGGTACCGCGGCAAGATGGCCGCGCGCGGCGATCACGCCGCGGAGCCGGCGGTCATCGGGGCTCGGTGAGCCCACCGCGCCGCGCCAGACATGACCAAGCGTTTCGCCCGAGGGACACAGGAGCAGCGCTCCCTCCTGCACCAGGACCACCACGTCGGTCCCGGTGCGCTGGTGCGTCGCGCGCACGCAGAAGAAGTCCACCAGGCGGTCGGGATGCTCGGTCCGGTCGTCCACGACGCCAGTCCACCACCCGCGCCTGGGCCGCGCCTCGCCCGTTCGGGTGTCCGCGCCGAAGTTCCCCCGATCGGGCCACGTTCGCCTAGACTGCGCGCCCCACGAGATCGGCAGACAACGACGCGCTCATACCGGGCATCCTAGTTCGCGCATCCGATCCGCAGGCGTGAGCCCGCGATTCGCGTGACCCTGGTGCGGACGCTCCCGGTTGTACCAGCCGAGGAACGCATCGACGTCACGCTGGACGGCGCGGACGCCGTTGTACCGGCCGCGGCTGAAGAACACCCGGAAGCACTCGTGGAGGAGGGTCTGGCAGAACCGCTCGACCTTGCCGTTCTGCCAGGGCTTGCCCGGATCGCTGTGCCGGAGCCGGGCCCCGCGGGTCCGCAGCGCGTCTGCGAAGAGCTGGGCCACGTACTCCGGACCGTTGTCGGCGAACGCGACCTCGAGCTTCGCACCGCGGTCGGCGAGCCAGCCGACGATCTCATCGAGGAAGCTCGCGAGGCCGACCTGGGTGACCCGGTTCACGATCCGGACCCAGGTCCAGCTCGTCGCGGCATCGATCGCGATGAGCGCCCAGACCTTGCCGACCCTGCCGACGTCTTTGAGCTCGCCGATGTACAGCGTGTCGAAACAGACCAATTCGCCCGGCCGGCTGGCCCGGATCCGCTTTGCCGCCCGGTCGACCAGGCCCTGGCTCCGTTCGGTGACGAATCCATGGTCAAGCAGCTGCTGGGCCTCGAGCAGCGCCAGGCGCTCGGCTTTGTGGGCCAGCCCCTTGCGGCGCAGGCACTTTTGGATCCCGCTGCGCGAGACCCGATGCCCCTGCTGGGCGAGCACCCCGGCGAAGAAGTCGCACCCCCGGGTCGGCCAGGCGAGCGCGACCGCGATGATCCGCCGCTCGGTGAGGAAGTCGTATGCGTTGGGCATCCGCGGCGGTCGGCGCTCGCGGACCCGCAGGCCGTCGTCGCCGTACGCGAGGGCCGCCCGGCGCCACTCGTATACCGTCGAGCGATGGACTCCGAACCGCCGGGCAGCGACGCTGCCCCCTTCACGCAGACTGGTTGCGACGACGCGACGACGGAACAGCCAGATAGCATCACTGACGGACACGGTGCATCTCCTTCGGGCTTCAATCACCGGAAAGAGTGCACCGTGTCTGCTTGTTCGGCTCCTAGCCGCGGCCCGAATGTGTCGGGTCGACTCGTGGGGCGCGCAGACTAGCCCTGATCGATCCGGGACGCGGCCTCTACCATCGGCACTCGTGACCGCCGTCGCCCGCAGCGTTCGCGCTCCCCGCGGCACCACCCTCGCCTGCCGCTCCTGGCCCCAGGAAGCGGCCTACCGGATGCTTCAGAACAACCTCGATCCCGACGTGGCCGAGCGGCCCGATGACCTCATCGTCTACGGGGGCACCGGCCGCGCCGCACGCTCGTGGGACGCGTTCGAGAAGATCCTCGCGGTGCTCCGCCGTCTCGCTGATGACGAGACGCTCCTGATCCAATCCGGGAAACCGGTGGGGGTCTTCCGGACCCATGAATGGGCGCCGCGGGTGCTCATCAGCAACGCGATGCTCGTGCCCCAATGGGCGACCTGGGACGAGTTCCGCCGGCTCGAGGCGCTCGGCCTGACCATGTACGGGCAGATGACCGCGGGC
>DATLEG010000120.1:0-3758 GCA_035525465.1 Saccharimonadales bacterium (SeqCode) | reverse complement strand
GCCCCGAGGGACCAGCCGAGGACGAAGCCCTCGAAGTCGGTGCCCGGGACGGTGCGGTCGAGCAGCTGGTTGAACGACTCGAGCAGCGGGTCGATCTGGATGCCGATCGCCTTGTACTGCTCCTGCGCGACCGAGACGATGGTCTCGCGGGTGTTGTTGCCCTGGTTGGTCTCGATGCGCATCTTCATCGGCGATCCGTCGGTCCACCGGTAGATGCCGTCGCTCCCCATCTTGGCCCCGGCCTTCTCGATGAGCTGCTTGGCCTTCGCGGTATCGAATTTGTAATCCGTGAGACCGGTGCCGTCGTAGGCCCATGACACCGGTGGGTTGTGCGCGAGCGCCTTGGTGCCATGACCGAACAGGATCTTCTTGATGATCGAGTCGGTATCGATGCCGTGCCAGAGCGCCTGGCGCACGTCAACGCTCTTCAGCCACGGGGCCTTCGCCGAGGCCGCATTCCAGCCGATGTAGGTGTATCCGAGTGACGGGAACTCGAAGCTCTTCAACGTGTCGATCTTCTTCAGGTCATCGAAGTCCTTGGCCTCGATGGTGCCGTAGCTGACCTCGCCGGTCTGCAGCGCGTTCTTGATCGCTGTGGCGTCGGCGTAGTTCTTGATGATGTAGGTCTCGATGAGCGGAGCGCCGAGGTAATACTTGTCGTTCCGCGTGTAGGTGATCTGGATGCCCGGCTTGAATTCCTTGAACACGAAGGGGCCCATTGACACCGTCGGTGCTGAGTTCAGCGGATTGTCATCGATGTTCTTCGTGACGTCGGTCGACTTGTTGTCCCAGTGCGGCTTGAACTTGGCGCTGGGAAGGATCCCCCCGGCACCTGCGCCGCCGAGACCGGCGATCGCCGGGCAGAAGACCTTCTCCAGCGTGACGGTGATCGTCTTGGCGTCGAACTTGATGCCGGTGATCGAATCGGTCTTGCCGGCCTCGTAGTCCTTGGCGCCGACGATCGTGTTCACGGCGCTCTTCCGGACCGTCTTCTTGCTGCGCATGACCGCTTCGACGGTGTACTTGTAGTCCTCGCCGGTGAACGGCGTGCCATCGCTCCAGACCAGCCCGTCCCGGAGCGTGTAGGTCACGGTCAGGCCGTCGGTGGAGACCTTTGGCGCCTCGACCGCGAGGTGGCCCTCGGTCTCGCCGGTCTCCCGGTTCGCCCGCGTCAGGCTCTGGTACACGAAGCCCCAGGCTGCGCTGGAAGCGGTATCGGAGGAGATCACCGGCTGGAAGGTCTTCGGATCCGAGATCGAACCGACCACGAGCGTGCCGCCCGGGACCGGGGTCACGGCGGCGGCCGGTGCCGCGCCGGAGGCCGTTGGCCCGGTCGAGGCCGGAGCGCAGGACGCGGCCACGAAGATCGATACGCCAAGGAGCGCGACGGCTAGCCGCATGCGTTGGAACCCCCCACTCATCATTCTGTATCGCGCGTCACGTTTGATAGGAGTGAGGCTACTCGAGGGTCCATCGTTCTGCCAGCAGCGATGCTCCCGTGAGGGGGCGGCGGCGGCCGTCCAGAGCGGCCGCTGCGGTACCCTTGGGTCCGCGGCCCGAGTAGCTCAGTGGCCAGAGCGGCGCTTTTGTAAAGCGCGGGTCGGGGGTTCGACTCCCTCCTCGGGCTCCGCCAACCTCACTCCGCCGGCTTGGCCCGCTTGGTCCGGTTGGCCAGAGGCTTCTTTGCCGTGGTCGTCTTCTTGGCCCCGACGGTCTTCGATCCCGCGGACATCCGCGGTCTGGCCGGCTTGGGCGCCGCTCCGTCGTCCGGACCGGCTTCGACCGCATCGATCGGATCGGCCGGCAACGCGCTTCCGGCGGGGACCGGGGCGGCCTGGTCCTCTTCCCGCTCGGTGCCGTCCTCCGCCCGCAGATCCGCTTCGAGATCCTCGTCCAGGTCGGTGTCCTCGTCCTGGTCCGCTCCGTCATCAGGCGAGAGATCGACCAGCGCCGGCGGGGACGTGCGGATCGGCCGTGGGGTCTGGGTCGCCGGGGGCGCGACATCGCGGCGTCGCTGCCGGAGCGCCTCGTAGAGGATGACCGACCCGGCCGCGGCGGCGTTCAGTGATTCGACCTTGCCTTCCATCGGGATGCGCACCACCTGATCGCAGCCTTCGAGCACCAGGCGGCGGATCCCCTCTGCCTCACCGCCGATGACGATGCCGGTCGGGCCGCGGTAGTCGACCTCGTCGTACAGGAGGTCGCCCGAGTCGTCCGCACCGACGACCCAAAGACCTTTGTCCTTCAGGGCGTCGATCGCCTGACGAAGGTTCGCGACGTCGGCGATGAGCAGATGCTCGCTGGCGCCGGCACTCGTCTTGGCGACCGCGGGGGTGAGGCCGACCGAGCGGTGACGCGGGATGATGACGCCGTCCACGCCCGCCCCCTCGCCGGAGCGGAGGAGGACGCCGAAGTTCTGCGGATCCTGGAGCGAATCGACGACCAGCACGAGCGCGGCGTCCTGCACGGTATCGAGATGCAGCAGGAGCTCATCGAGCTCGACTCCCGAGCGGCCTTCGACGATCGCGACGACGCCCTGATGGTTCTCGATCGGCGAGTACCGGGAGATCTCCAGCTTGTCGACGTAGTTCACGAAGATCCGCTTCTCCTGGGCCTCGGCGATGAGATCGTTCACCGGACCGGTCCGGAGCGAGCGATCCTGCGAGATGTACAGCTTCCGGATGACCCGGCCGGCCCGCAGGGCCTCGAGGACCGCGTGCGGTCCGGCGATCGGATCCCCGGCGCCGGCTTCGTGCGAGGGCGCGCTCACCCGCGGGCCCGCGGTCACCCGACGGATCTGCTCGGTGTAGCCCGCACCGCCGTACCGCCGGTTGCCGCCCGCCGCCGGGGCTCCGGCCCCGCGCCACGGCGCTGCCGGCCCCGCCCCGGCCGGCCGCCAGCCCGTGCGGCGCTGTTGCTGTTGCGCCTGCCGGCGCTCATACGCCGCGAGCTCGGCTGCCTGCGACGATCCCTCGTCCTCCCCCTCGCGGAGCGGCCGCGGCACCGCCGGGCCGGACGAGGCGTTCGGGTTCCCCCGGAACGGCTGGCCCTGCGGCCGGAATCCCTGACCGCCCTGCGGGCGAGATCCCTGGCCGCCTTGAGGACGGAACCCCTGACCCTGCGGCCGGAATCCCTGACCACCCTGCGGGCGGAAGCCCTGCCCCGGCGGGCGGAACGGCGGGCGCCCGGGCAGCGGCCCGGTGACCGGCGGGACCCCCCGGCCCCGGCGTCCCCGCCGGCGCGGCCGCCGATTATCCGGATCAAGCCCGCCCGGATCGGATTGCGTGTCGTTCCGCGGGCGCACCTCGTCGGGCCCGCCGCCGGTCTCGTCAGTCGTCATCTCATGCTCCTATTTCTCGCCCTGTGCCGACGCGCTCCCAGCGCGTGCCCTCTTTGCCGTCCTTGACCTTGATCCCCCGCGCCTCGAGCGCGATCCGGAGCTCGTCCGAGCGGGCGTAATCACCCGCCGCGCGCGCCGCCGTGCGTTCATCCAAGAGCGCCCGGTCGGCGCCGTCGAGGGTGTCGTCCGACCGGACTGCGGCTTCAAGTCCCAGACCGAGCACACGGTCCATGTCGAACACCAGACCCAGACCCCGAGCCTGGGTCGCCGCATCGGTCGAGTTCACCAGCTTCAACGCGGCCTCCGTCTGCGCCACCGCCCGCGGCGTGTTCAGGTCGTCGCCGATCGCACCGGAGAAGGCGACGCGGATCGGATCGTCCGGAGCGGGCGCCGCAGCCGTGGCCGTCCGCGTCGCCTC
>DATLEG010000114.1:0-9329 GCA_035525465.1 Saccharimonadales bacterium (SeqCode) | reverse complement strand
AAAGGCGTACCGTCATCCCCCGGACGGTGGAGGCGGGGCTTGTCGGCTCTTGGTACAACTGCAGGAGATCCATGACGGGAGGCGGAGATCACGTGATCGGGCACGACGACCCCAACGCGTCACTGCGCTTCCGCCTCCTGGACCCGCACCCGGCCGCGGACCGCTGGCACGAGGAGTCCGAAGAGACGGCCGAGCAAAGCCCGCCAACGATGCCGGCCGACCTGGGTGTGCGCGAATCGGATGAGACCTTCGAGCCCGTCGCGTCGACCGCGCCGGCCGACGTCGGCCTACACGAGTCCGATGAGACCTTCGAAGCATCGCAGCCGCCGGCAGCGCCTGAAGCACCGCGGACGTTCCAGCGCTCGGAGTCCCCGAGCTTCAGGGAGTCGGCCGAGACGAGCGAAGCATTCGTCGCTGCGCCGCGGGTCCCCGAAAGCGCCCCGGCCATGCGGACCGATGCCCCCGCGACAACGGCTGCGCGCTCGGCCGATCCGGAGGTCGCCCGGCTGCGCGAGGCGTCGGCCGAGCGCATCGCGAAGGCCGAGCAGCTGGAGCGCGAGGCACTGGCCCGCCGGCGCGACGCCGAGGACCGGCAGTCGGAGTCCTGGGCGGCCGAGCAGCAGCGCCGGTTCACCCAGCGCCTCGATGAGATGCTCGCGGCGGAAGCCGCGGCGATCGCGGAGCGGCAGCTCAATGAGAAGGACCGGCTCTCGGCCTGGGGTCATGCCGAGCGCGAGCGGATCCAGCACGAGCTCGCGGCGGAGGAGCAGCGCTTCCACGACCGGCTCCTGCGTCAGCTCGAAGAGTTCGAATTCCAACTGGGAGAGCGCCTCCGCGAGCAGGAGGAGCGCATGGGCCGCTGGATCGCCGAAGCCGAGCGGATCGTCGAACAACGGACCGGGTCCCGGCGCCCCTAGGGAGCACCGAGACCCGGCGTCGATCGCGGGGTGAGTAGCCTACGCGGCGGAGGCCACGACCGGAACGAGGCCCCACTTGCGGGCGGTCGGCTCGTCGATCGCCGACAGCTCGAGCTGGACGGTGACCTTGTCGCCGACGAGCACGCCGTTGGCGAGCGGCTGGTTCCAGACCAGGCCCCACGCGGTGCGGTCGATGACCAGGGTCCCGGTTGCTCCGAGGTGCTCCCCGCCGTCGGTGTCGGACGCGATGCCCTCGATGACGGCGTCGAAGCTCACCGGCTTCGTGGTGCCGCGGATCGTGAGGTCACCGCTGACGGCGAACTGATCCTTTCCCTTGGGCCCCTTGGGCTCGACCTTTGTGCTGCGGAAGGTGAGCTCCGGGTACTGACCGACGTCGAAGAAGTCCGGGCTCTTGAGGTGCCCGTCACGCTTGGGGTCGTTCGTGTCGATCGTGCTGGCGTCGATCGTCGCCTGGATCTTCGCCGTCGCCGGCGCTTTGGGGTCGAAGTCGATCTCACCCTGCAGCTTGCCGAGCTTCCCCCGGACGGTCGCCACCATCATGTGCTTCACGCCGAACGTCACATTCGAGTGCGACGGGTCGATGTACCACTTTGCCATTTGTTGTTTCTCCTCTTCCCGGAGGCTCACTCTCGGGATACAGTTGCTTCTGCAACCACTACCTAAACTCGTTGCATAAGCAACCTATTCCCACCACAGGCCGAATAGCTGGCCCTGGCGGCACGTTCTTGTGACAGGAGTGAAAATGTCCACCATCACGACGCTTGCTCGCCCGCCCGCCAAACGCCGCCTCAGCCCGGAGGAGCTCCGTGCCTGGCGGGCCTTCCTGCGCTCCCATGCCACGGTGAGCCGGTCACTGGAGCGCGCGCTCGAAGGCTCCGATCTGACGCTGGCCGGCTACGGGGTCCTGGTCGTCCTGTCCGAAGCACCGGAGGAGCGCTTGCGGCTGCACGAGATCGCCGAGCGCATCGGGCTCACCAAGAGCGGCCTCACCCGCCTCATCGACCGCCTCGAGACCCGCGGCTATGTCGAGCGGCACGCCTGCGAGCTGGACAAACGGGGCCAGTACGCGGTGGTCACCGCCGCCGGCCGCCGGGCCTTCCGGCGCGCTGCCCCGGGCCATCTCGGTGCGATCGCGGCGCGCTTCGCCGACCACCTGACCCCACCCGAGCTGACCACCCTCACCCGGGCGCTCGAGCGTGTCGCCCTCGCCAATCTCGCCACCGCCGACCCCGAGTAGCGCCGACCCGGAGCGAAGCTCAGGCGGCGGTGGCAGCCGCAGCGCGCAGCGTCCGGACCGGCGACCAGACCAGGAACGCCAGCCCGGCGAACGAGCCCACTACCGCGACAACGACGGCGGTCCGGATCCCGAACGACTCGGCGATGAGCGCGCCGGCGATGGCGCCGATCGGCGCGATCCCCTCCAGCAGCACGTGGCTCGTCCCGTTCACCCGGCCGAGCAGCCGCGCCGGGGTCACCACCTGGCGGAGGGTGATCCCGTTGATCTGGGACACCGTGGCCAGGCCGTCCCCGAACAGCTGGGGGATGAACAGGAACAGCGCCGCGACCCACGGCGGCCCTCCGGCGAGCGGGACGAGGAACGCGAGGACCCCGGCCGCGACCCGGGTCCAGACCAGGGTCGGCCCAACGCCAAAGCGCAGGGTGAGCGGTCGGACGAGTCCGGTCGCGGCAAGCGACCCGACGCCGCCGGCGGAGATCACCACGCCCAACAGGAGCGGCGAGAGGTGGAGCTCCTCCAGCGCGTAGAGCGTGTACAGCGCGGCGAAGAAGTTCCCGAACAGCGCGCTGGTCACCGACGCCAGGGCGAGCGGGCGGAGGAGCGGATGCCTACCGACCGCCTTGAGGCCCTCGGCCAGCTCGCCCCAGAGGTCCCGCGGTACATCGACCGGCGCCACGGCGCGCTCCGGCGCGCGGATGAGCGCGATCGATACCGCGGACACGACGTAGCTCACGGCGTCGACGAGGATCGCCACCGGCGCGCTCACCAGCTGGACCAGCGCCCCGCCGATCCCGGGGCCGCCGAGCTCGGCGACAGCGCTGGTCATCCCCATCTTCGCGTTCGCCTCAAGCAGCCGATCGGGGGCGACCAGCCCGGGGACGTACGAGTGGTAGGCGATCTCGAAGAAGGAGCCGAGGCCGGCCTCGAGGAACGCGACGAGATACAGCTGCTCCATCCCGAGCCGGCCGGCGAAGGCGGCCACGGGGATCGATAGCAACAGGAGAGCGCGCGCCGCATCCGCGCCGATCATGAACGGGCGACGAGGCAAGCGGTCGACGAACACCCCGGCGAAGAGCCCGACGAGCAGAACGGCGACCGAGGCCGATGCGACGAGGACCCCGATCTCCAGCGGACCGACGTGCAATGTCAGGACCGCGAGGATCGGGAGCGCGGTGCGCGTGACCACCGACCCCATCTCCGACACCGTCTGCCCGGTCCACAGCCGGAGGAAATCCCCGTCGCGCCAGAGGTCGGGCGCGCGCGCATCGCTCATTCGCGGAGCGTGACACACTTGCGATGGTGACGACCAAGGAGATCCAGGGCGCCGAGGATCGCGCCGAGCCGCCGTTCTCGTGGCGGGCAGCCCTGGAGATCATCCAGGCGCTCGCCCTCGCGGTCATCATCTCCGTGGTCCTGAACCTCTTCGTAGTGCAGGTCACCGAGGTCCGGCAACGGAGCATGGAGGCCACACTTCTCCAGGGCGACCGCGTGCTCGTGAGCAAAGTGGACTACCGCCTCGGCGCACCCGGTCGCGGAGACATCGTGGTCTTCAACCCCACGGTGGATTCCGCGATCCCGTACGTGAAGCGTGTCGCCGCGATCGGCGGCGACACCGTGGAGATAAAGGATGGCGTGCTGCTCGTGAACGGCAAGGTCTCCGAGTATCCAGAAGCGCACGGCGCGACCGTGCTGCAGAGTCCGACCATCGTCTATCCCCTGAAGATCGAGGCCGATCACTTCTTCGCGCTCGGCGACAACCGCCAGTTCTCACAAGACTCCCGCTCGTTCGGCGCGCAGCCGAATGACCGGATCATCGGCAAGGTCATCCTGCGTTTCTGGCCGTTCGACCGGCTCCGCTTCTTCGAATGGTGAGCCGCCCGGCCTAGCCGATGCGGGCGCCGAGCTCGCAATCCGCGTCAGGCTGGAGCAGGGTCACCCGCCTGTTCTCGTCGACCGCCCCCAGGGTCAGGACTTCGGAGTCGAACGTCGCGATCCGCCGGGGTGGGAAGTTCGTGACGCAGACCACCAACCGCCCGACCAAGTCGGTCTTCTCGTACCACGGCTGCACCGCGACCGAGGAGCGCCGCACCCCGTGGGGGCCGAAGTCGATGGTCAGCTTGTACGAGGGATTGCGGGCCGCCGGGAAGTCCTCGGCCGTGAGGATCCGGCCGACCCGCATCTCGATCTTCAGGAAGTCGTCCATCTCGGCCATTGCCTACGTATCATCAGGCGGATGGCGGAAGTCTTCCACCGGCCGGCGGATTGGCGGATCGTGCCCGAGCGGCAGGTCTTCGAAGTCACCTGGGACGACACCCAGGTGAGCGAATACCCCTGGGAGCCGTTCCGGCGGGCCTGCCCCTGCGCCTACTGCTCCGGAGAGGGCTCGTACAAGGGCAACGTCGACGCGAGCACGAAGTTCACAGCGAAGCAGACCGAGCTGAAGGAGGTATACGCGGTGGGACGTTACGGGCTGTCGCCGGAATGGGCGGACGGCCACGACACCGGCATCTACACGTTCAAGATGCTCCGGACCGCCGCGGGGATCGAATGAAATTCTTCACCAAGAAGGCCGACCTGCCGCCGGAGACGACGGAGCGGGTGCCCCCCGGGCAGTACCTCACCGAGAAGTGGCCGGTCCTGCACTACGGGCCGGTGCCCACGTTCAACCCGAAGACCTACGACCTGCGGGTGTTCGGCGCCGTCGAGAACGAGCTGCGGTGGACCTGGGACGAGCTGCAGGCCCTCGATAGAGAGCTGAACACCCAGGTGACCGCCGACATGCACTGCGTCACCACCTGGTCGCGCCTCGATCAGAAGTGGGAAGGCATCGCGTTCAGCAAGATCGTGGAGCTGGCCAAGCCGACGCCCGAGGCGAAGTTCGTCATCGCCCACGGCGAGCACGGCTTCACCGCGAACACGCCGATCGAATACTGCCTGCGCGACGACTGCCTCATCGCCCTCCGCGCGAACGGGGAGCCGCTCTCGGCCGAGCACGGCCAGCCGGCCCGCCTGGTGGTCCCGCGGCTGTACGCCTGGAAGAGCGCGAAGTGGCTTCGGGGGATCGAGTTCTCAGCGGTCGACAAGCCCGGGTTCTGGGAGCGCAACGGCTACCACAACACCGGGGACCCCTGGAAGGAAGAGCGGTACTGGGGCGACTAAGCCGGGTCTATTGGGCGCCGGGCTCCGGCGCGTCGGTGCTGTCGTAATGCGCGGTGATGAACTTCACCATCGCTGACTGATCGGGTGCCTGGAGCTTCAGGATCCAGTCCCAGGCGGTGACCGCGATCTTCGCGTCGGCGAGCTCCTTGTACGGCTCGAGCAGGATCTTCTTGAACTTCGTCGTCGCGGTGATGCTGCGCACGCTGTCCTTCAGCTTGGTGATGTCGTCCGCGGCGAGCGACGGGCTGTAGACGATGACGATCCCGCCGTGCTCGAGGTTGTGAACGGTGACCTCGTTCGGCAGCTGGGTGTCCTTGATCCCCCAGGGGGCGGGTGCCGCGGGCTGGCCCCAGTGCGAGCCGGAGGTCGGCGGCAGCGAGACATAGCTGACCGTCTTGCCGGCATCGACATGGGTATTCCCGTTGTCCTTCTCTTTGGTACCGAGCGCCGGATCGTTCGGGTTCACCGCCGGAGTGGCCACCGGTGATGCGCTCGGTGCCGGCGGGGTGAAGAACTTGGTCTGCTGGCCGACGAAGATGAGGAGCCCGATCGCGATCACGAACGCCGCGGCGATGAGCAGCGGATTGATGCCCCGTCCACCGCCCGCCGGCCCGTGCGATCCGCCGGACGACCGGCCTTCCCGCTGTTTGCGGCGAAGCTCTCGTTCACGCCGTTCGCGGCGCGTGGTGACGCTCATTCCTTGGCAGTTTACGTTCTTTAGACTGCCCTGGTGACGGTCCGTGTGCGGTTCGCGCCCTCGCCCACCGGGTCGCTGCACATCGGGAGCGTCCGGACGACGCTCTACAACTACTTCATGGCGCGCCAGCAGAAGGGCACGCTCATCCTCCGGATCGAGGACACCGACCAGGACCGCCTTGTCCCCGGCGCGATCGACAGCATCTACGACGGCCTGCACTGGATGGGCATCGATTGGGATGAGGGGCCGCGGGAAGGTGGCGCCTTCGGGCCCTACATCCAGTCCGAGCGCCTGCCGATCTATCAGGAGCACGCCGCCAGGCTCGTGACCGACGGCGCGGCCTACCCGTGCTTCTGCTCCCGCGAACGCCTGGAAGAAATGCGCAAGGCGCAGCAGGCCCGCGGGGAGATCACCCGCTACGACCGCCACTGCCGGAGCATCGACCTCGCCGAAGCGACCGAGCGGGCGGCGGCGGAGCGCCATGTCGTGCGGCTCAAGGTCCCGGAGGACGGGGAGATCGCGATCGACGACCTGGTCTTCGGTCACATCGCCTGGCCGCTCCGATCGATCGAGGATCAGGTGCTGCTCAAGTCGGACGGCTTCCCCACCTATCAGCTGGCGGTGGTCATCGACGATCACCTGATGGAGATCTCGCATGTCTTCCGGGGGGAGGACTGGCTTCCCTCGACCCCCAAGCATCTGCTCGTCTATCAGGCCTTCGGCTGGACCGTCCCGCCGCACGCGCATCTGCCGAACGTTCTCGGGCCGGACAACAAGAAGCTGGCGAAGCGGCACGGCGCCACGAAGGTGGAGGAATTCCGCACCACGGGCTATCTCCCCGAGGCGATGCGCAACTACCTCTCGCTCATCGGGTGGTCACCGGGAACGGAGGAGGAGCTCTTCTCGCTCGACGAGCTCGTGGACCGCTGGCGGATCGAGCAGGTCCACCGGGCCGGCGGCCGCTGGGACCGCGAGCGGCTGAATTGGTTCAACGGCACCTGGATCCGCCGCCTTGGCAGCGACGAGTTGGTCGCTCGCCTCGAGGCGTTCCTGCCGACCGGCTGGGATCGGGCGACGGTCCGCGCGGTCGTTCCCCTCATCCAGGAGCGGATGGTCACTTTGGCCGAGGCCCCGGAGCTCATCGGCTTCCTGTTCACCGACGATCTCGGGCTCGATCCGGCACTCCTCGTCCCCAAGAAGCGGGAGACGCTGGACACGGTGACCGCCCTCAGCCGCACGACCGTCGCGCTCCGCTATCTCGAACCATTCAGCCCGGAGGCGATCGAGGCGGCGCTGGGGGCGGTCGCCGCGGACATCGGCTGGAGCCTGCGCGATGTGACGATCGCGGTCCGCGCCGCGGTCACTGGTCGCAAGATCGGACCGCCGTTATATGGATCGATGGCGCTGCTCGGCCGGGACCGCTCGATAGCGCGACTCGAGGCGGCGCAGGAGCTGCTCGAACCCTAACGATTGCGCTCCGAGCGGACGAAGAGCACCGTACCGAGGCCGAGGAACAGCGCGAACAGACCGCCCATGATCGCGAGGTTGGTGAGCGGATCTTGGAGCACGACCTTGTCGTATTCCGGGCTGCCGGCGTAATAGATGCCGCGCAGGAAGTCCACCGCGTATCGCATCGGCGCGAGCCGTGAAGCGATCTCCAGATACCACGGCAGGACCTGGATCGGGTTGAACACACCGGCGAGGAAGAACTGCGGCAGGAAGATGAACGGGAAGATCTGGTTCGCCGCACGCTGGCTCTGCAGCGTCGAAAGCACGAGTACGCCGAACGCGCCACCAAAGAGCGCGACGATCGTCCCGGCCACGATGAGGCCGAGCACGCTGCCCGGCCCCAGGGGCACGCCGACGACCAGACCGAACAGGATCACCGCGAGTCCTTGTGGAAGCGCGACGAGCGTCTCGCCCAGGATCTTCCCGAAGATGATCGAGTAGCGCGAGAGCGGCGAGATGAAGATCTCCTGGCTGAAGTCGTTCTCGCGATCTTCGATGAGCGAGATGAGCCCGAGCGCGGTCGACTGGAACAAGGTCTGCGCGAGCACTCCGGTGAAGGTGAGCACGAGGAAGCTGTAGCCGATCGCCGCACCGAAGTTCGCCTGGAGCGCACCGCCGAGCGCCCCGATGAAGACGAACGGGAAGATGAGCGTGGTGATGAGGCGCGCGCGGTCGCGCAGGAGCTTGGTGAAGTCGCGCTGCGCGAGTGCCAGGATCGGACCGAGCTGCGAATGCTCGCTGATCACGACTGCGCCAGCACTTTCAGATACGCGTCCTCGAGGGTCGGGGCCACCGTGCGAACGACCGACAGCGGGGTCTCGATGCTTCGGAGCAGCGGATGCGCGCCAAACTCGTCGAGCGGGATCCGGAACTGCGGCGTCTCGGTGAACGGGATCGCCCGGAGCGCGAGCTCGCGACGCAGGCCCTCCCGGTCCTCGGCATCGATGAGGATGTACTCGCCGGTCAGCGCGCGCTTCACCTTGTCCGGGGTGTCCTCTGCGACGATCCGGCCGCGGTTGAGGATGCAGACCCGGTCGGCATCCTCGGCCTCGTCCAGGTAGTGCGTGGTGAGGAACACCGTCGTGCGCTCCTCGGCCCGGACCGACCGGAGGTGGTCCCAGAGCGCCCGGCGGCTCGCGGCATCCAGTCCGGAGGTGGGCTCGTCAAGGAAGAGCACCTGCGGCCGGTGCATGAGGCTGCGGACGATCTCGAGCTTGCGCTTCATGCCGCCGGAGAAGGTCTTGACCGGCTTGAACATCTCCTTCTCGATGCCCAGGATCGCGGCGAGCTCGCGGACCCGGTCGCGATAGCCGACCGGCATGAGGGAGAAGAGCGGCCGGTAGGGGTAGATCCGGTAGAGGATCGCGTGCAGGCGGACGTTCTCCTCGGCGGTGAGGTTCTGATCGAGGCTCGGCTTCTGGAAGATGATCCCGACGGAGCCCCGCACCGCGCTCGCCTCGGTCGCGAGGTCATGGCCGGCGATGGTCGCGCGGCCGCTGGTCGCGGACAAGGTGGTCGTGAGGATGGAGATGGTCGTCGTCTTCCCCGCCCCGTTGGGCCCAAGGAGCGCGAACAGCTCGCCCGGAGCGACGCGGAAGCTGATCCCGTCGACCGCGTTCACCTCGGCACCCTTGTACCGCTTGGTCAGGCCCTCGACGACGATCGTCGCCGGCGCGGCGACCTCGGTCGCGACCGTCATGGTGCACGCCGCTGGGCAACGATCTTCTTCTCCGCCAGCGAGCGGACGACGTCATCAGCACCGAGACCCAGCTCGGTCGCGAGCACGACG
>DATLEG010000109.1:0-2371 GCA_035525465.1 Saccharimonadales bacterium (SeqCode) | reverse complement strand
CTGGATCGTCTGGAAGCCCGCGCCGCGCGGGTCCGACCACGGATCGAGGAAGGTGAGGATCCGCTGCAGCCGGTACGGCTGGATCACCGCCGCCGCCGCCACGGACGTCACCGCCAGCAGGCCGAGAGCGCCGAACTCGCGGAGCCGCGCGCCGGCGACGAAGTACATCGCCAGACAGATCGCCCCGACCACGATCGCGGTCCCAAGGTCCGGCTCGGCGACGACCAGTCCGGCGACCAGCCCGGAGAGCACCAGGAACGGCAGCGTGACCGCCACGCTCTGCACGCGTTCGCGGTGTCGACCCAGCCAGAACGCGAGATAGACGACGAGTGCCAGCTTCGCGAGCTCCGCCGGCTGGATCCCGACGAATGAGCTGACCCGCAGCCAACGCGAGGCTCCGCCGACGCGCGTGCCGACCCCGGGGATGAGCACGGCCACCAGCAGCAGGACCGCGATGATGAGCGCCGGCAGCGCGAGCCGGCGGTAGCGGTGGTAGTCGACGCGGGCGACGATGAGCATCGCGACCAGTCCGGCACTGACCCACGCCGACTGCTGGATCAGGTAGTACCGGGGCTCGTCGAGCGTGTCGAGGGCCTTGATGCCGCTGGCGCTGTAGACCATCGCCAGGCCGATCGCGAGGAGCATCAGCACGACCGAGAGGAGCGTGAGGTCGTAGCCGGTGCGCGCGGGGATCTTCCTCATCCGGCGGCCGACACCGGCGACGCGAACGCGCGGACCAGGCTCTTGAACCGGTCGCCACGATCCTCGTAGGAGGCGAACATGTCGAACGAGGCGCAGGCCGGCGACAGGAGCACGACGTCGCCCGGCCGGGCCAGGGCCCGGGCCGCCGTGACCGCCGCATCGAGCGACGCGGCCCGGATCACGGGCGGGTCCGCCGTTCCGGGCACGCGGGCGCGCTCGATGGCCCCGGCGATATCGTCCGCCGCCTGCCCGATGAGCACCGCGCCGCGTGCGCGGGCCACGACCTCGCGCCCGAGCGCGGAAAAGTCCGCGGCCTTCGAGACGCCCCCCAGGATGACCACCGGCGGCCGGCCGTACGCGCCAAGGGCCGGGATCGTCGCGTAGGGGGTGGTGCCCTGCGAATCGTTGACCCAGAGGACCCCCGCATGCTCGCCGACCGTTTCAAGGCGGTGGGGCAGACCGGCGAACGCTCGCAGCTCGGCGGCAACGCCGTCCGGCGTGATCCCGCACAGGTCACCGACGATCGCGGCGGCAAGCGCGTTCTGGATGTTGTGCCGCCCGGGAACGTGCAGCTCCGACGCGGTGCAGAGCCGATCGGTACGGCCGCCGTCCACGAGCGTGAGCGTCTCCCCCTCCAGCCAGGCACCCCGCTCCGGACGCCGAACGAGCGAGACGCCGCGGATCGCCGCAGGCGCGCCGGTGCCCAGCGAGGCGGCGACCGGATCATCCAGATTCAGGACCGCGAGGTCGTCCGCGGTCTGCCAGGCGACGATGTTCCGTTTCGCCGCGACGTACGCGTCACGGGTCCCGTGGTGGTCGAGATGATCCTCCAGGATGTTGGTGACGACCGCGATGTGTGGGCTGCGGCCGAGCGTCTCGAGCTGGAAGCTCGAGAGCTCGAGAAGGACGAGGTCCTCCGCGGTGATCCGCGGGAGGTCCTGGATCACGGCGTTGCCGATGTTCCCCCCGAGGATGACCCGCCGTGCCCCGCGGGAGAGGATCCGCGAGATCAGCGTGGTCGTCGTCGACTTCCCCTTCGTGCCGGTGACGCCGATGATCGGCGCCGGGCACAACCGGAAGAACAGGCCGAGCTCGGTCGCGACCGGGATGCCGCGGGCGACGGCGCGCTGGACGGTCGCGGATCGCGGACGCTGCCCCGGGATGAAGAAGACGAGATCAGGCTCGTTCAGCGCGACATCGTCACTCGCGGGCGCGAGCACGAGCTCGGCAGGGACCGCACCGAGACGGCCGATCCCCTCCGCCAGATCCGCGCGGCCTTTCGGGTCGGTGATGGTCACCCGCGCGCCCCGCTCGACCAGGTAGCGCGCCAGCCCGGCGGTCGTGCGACCCTTTCCCAGGCCGATGATGGTGACGCGTGCGCCGGCCAGGCCCGCGGGATCGATCTCCGGATCGAAGGTGAGGGTCATCGGGGCAGCCCGATGACACCGAGTCCGGTGCCATTCCGTCCGGCCTCGCCCCGGTGGCTCCAGACGTCGGCGCCGCCGCTTTGGGTGCAGAGATCGGCGCGCTCGATGCTGCGGACGCCGGACTGTGCCAGCTGCAGCGCGTTCGCGGCCCAGAGATCGAAGATGATCCGGCCTGCGTCGTCGGGCCGAAGCACGTCCGCGGCGTCCACACCGAGCCGTTCGCGGATCACCTCCGCCCGCGC
>DATLEG010000108.1:0-10364 GCA_035525465.1 Saccharimonadales bacterium (SeqCode) | reverse complement strand
CTTGCGCGGAGCGCCGGAGCGCCCGACGACCGCGCGATCGGGCGGGCACAGGGCAACCCGCTCTTCATCGTGGAGCTCGCGCGATCGAGAGCGGCCGGCCCAGGGGATCTGCCGATCAACCTTCGGGGCGCGATCTCCGCTCGGCTTGACGAGCTGCCGCCGGCCGACCGCGACCTTCTGCAGCGCGCGGCCGTCACCGGAGAGACCTTCCGTGTCCGCGACGCGGCGCTGCTCAGCGATCGCGATACGGCCGATGTGGCCGGGACGCTCGCGCGGCTTGCCCACGCGCGCTACATCGACCGGGTGGCAAGCGGCTATCGCTTCCACCACCCGCTCATCCACGAGGTCGCGTACGGGCGTCTCCCGGCACCGGAACGGATGCGGCTGCATGCGCGGTACGCGCGCGAAGCGGTCCACCCCGAGGATGCCGAGGCCCTCGCCCATCATTGGTGGGAGGCGCTCCGGCCTCCGGACGCCCAATGGGTCTGGGAAGGCGAGCCCGACCTTCCGCGCATGCGCCGCGAAGCGTACGAGGCACATCTTGCCGCCGGAGGACGGCACGCCGACCGCTTCGCCCATGAGCGCGCGGTCGAGGTCTACACCCTCGCCCTGGCGCTCACCGGCGACGAGCTGGAGATCGCCTCCATCGAGCGGGCCATCGGCTTGGCCTTCGCGCGCAACGGGCAGGGCGACGATGCCTGGCAGCACCGGCTGCTCGCCATCGCCGCCTACCGCCGCGCCGGCGGGCACGCGCCGGCCGGACTGTATGCCGAGACCGCCGCGGTCCCGGTCTACAACTACGCGTTCTCACGCACGCTTCCGCCCGACGAGGAGGTCCTCGAGCTGCTCGCGGAAGGCGAGCGGATCGCACGCACGGAGAGCGATCTGCCCGCCCTGAGCCGCCTGCTCGCCCAGCAGGCCTGGTATTTCGGGACGGTGGAGAAGGATGCCGAAGCGCTCGCGATCATCGACGCGGCGCCGGATCCGCTCGACCACGCCGATAGCCTGTTCCGACTGGCGGGGCACCTGGTGATCCGCGGGGACGTGGCCGCGGCGGAAAGTGCCTTCGCCCGCGTCGACGCGCTCCGGGCCCGTGGAGCGAAGGTCGATGAGATGGAGTACTTCATCTACCGGATGCACACCGCGTATCTTGCCGGCGACCTCGCGCATGCGGAGGCCGTCGCCGAACAGGCGATCGGCTTCAGCGCGGAGGTCGGCCCGCATCTGCAGAGCCATGCCCAGGGGGCGCTTGGGATCGTCGCCGCCGGACAGGGTGACTGGGCGAGGGCCGTGCAGGCCGCGGCGGAGCTGGAGCGTCTGATCCAGGCGAATCCGAGCACGCCGTGGTGCGTGTTCGGTGCCGCGGCCGCGCGGGCCGGTGCGATCGGCGCGGCGCTCTCCGGAGATGCTGACCGGGCGCGGGAGCTTGTCGCGGTCGTCGAGCGCATGCTCCCGAAGCCGGGCCCCCAGCGGGCGAACGCCCTCATTACGCCATACGTGATGCTCGGACGAGCCGGGGCCGGTGAGCTGGTCCCCACACCGCCCCCGGTCGTGCGGCCGTGGCACTACCAGCTGGCCGACCCGATCGGCCTCAACTTCACGGTCGCCCACGTGATGCTCGGGCGCTGGGAGGATCTTCGATCCGACCTCATCCTGCTCGAGCGGGCGGCAGCGCGCGGCAGCCTCCTCGCCCGGGCGTTCGTGGAGGCCGCGGGCGAGGAGCGGATCGCGGCGACCGGCGGACCGCGGCCATCGCATCAGCGGCTGCGCGATCTTGGATTCATCGGACTGAGCGAGCAGCTCGCGTACCGCCCGGATGGCTCCGGCATCACCGCCTGAGCCGTGCGAGCGCGCCGAGCCGGTCTATCGGCGCGAGTGGTCGTCCGAAGCGACGAACGTCTTCCCGGCGCCGGTGATCGCCCAGTGGGTCAGGTCGTGCCCAGGACGCGCACCATGCCAGTGCCGCTCGCCGGCAGGGATGAAGGCGACGTCCCCGGGCCCGATCTCCCGCTCCTCGCTCTCGGTGGCGACGATGCCGAGGCCGGCGGTGACGATGAGCATTTGGTCGGTGGTGTGACTGTGCAGACGGTTGCGCGCCCCGGCCTTGAAGGTGACCTCGGTGAGGCGCAGGTCGCGCGGCTCATCATCGAAGGGACTCTGGGTCTCCCCCAGGCCCACGAAGATGTCGCTCGGATCCGGCGCACGCCCGCTGGGTGCCACGGTGATCACACGCACCTGGGCACCCTAGCAAATGCCGGACAGCGCACCGCCGGGACCCCTCCTCGAGGGGTCCCGGCGGCGGACTGTGATGCGAGTGTCCCCGGCCTAGCCGAGATAGAGGGAAGCGAGGTCCAGGAGCGACTTCGTGTTCGTCGGGGTGCCGAAGATGCGGGGGCCGGCGTACACGATGAGCACGAGCACGATGAGGATGAGGAGGATGATCCCGATGATCATCCCGGCCCCGAAGCCGCCATCGTTGCTGCCACCCGGCGTCGTGTTGACGTTCGTCTGTCCCATTGCGTTTGTCTCCTCCGTCGTCCGCGTACCAGCGGCGTATTGGTCCGTTGCGTGCCGGAAGGAGGACAAAGCAACCGCCGTGCCAATGTGTAACGGAGCCCCGCGTCCGGCCCCCTGGCGGTGGTCCCGTGGTCAGAACGGCCCGGCAAGCTCCGGGGGCGCGAAGATCGCGGCAGGGGGCTGCCACCACTGTCCGACGCCGGTCCCGCCGGCCTGGGTGAGGAGGGCGGCCAGCGTGTCGGGGGGCTGGCCGCCGGCCACGGCCACGAGGACGATCCGGCCGGCGGCAAGGTCGGCGCGATAGCGGGACCGGATCTCCTTCGGGACACCGCCACCCGGAAGCCGGCGGAGCAGCAGGCGGAGCGGTCCGCGTTGGCCCTTCCCGAGATACCAGGCCCGGTCGCCGGCGATGCCGCTGGCACGCGCCGCATCGGCGGTCACCACCGACAGGTCCTGCGGGCGGACACCGGATCCATGCAGCAGGTCGACCGCCGCGCGGGCGGCGGCATCGTCCGGAAAGGAGGCTCCGGCGGCCATCGCGCCGGCGACATCGGGCAGATAGGAGGCGGTGGCCATTACGCGCGCCAGAGTAGGACAGGGATGCGCATCTCGTCCGGGGTCATCCCGCCGTGCGATCCCTTGTGCAGGACGACCTGGCCATCGACCCGGACGACCGAGGCCCCGCGATCGTCCCCGACCATCGCCAGGACCTCCCCCACCCGCTGCCGCGCGGCGGACGCGTCGCCCCGGCCGAACAGTCCCGCGTCGATCGCCTCATCGCGATCGAACAGGAAGAACGTGTCCGGGTACCGCAGTTCCAGGTGCGAGCGCACCTGATCCGGGACATCGGTGTGCAGGAACACGACCCTGGGCTCGCCGGCGATCGGGTTGCGCAGGAGCGAGCGCAGCTCCGTATCGGCCTCAACATCGATGAGCTTCGCGGGATCGACCGCTGCGTGGCCGTGATCGGCGGTGAGAACGACGAGGGTGTCCCCCGGTGGGCGGCCCCCGAGGGCGCGGCGCAGGTTCGTGTCGAGAGACGCGGCCTCCGCGGCGTGCTCGGGCCCTCGCGGGCCGTACTGGTGCGCGGCGGTGTCCACGCCGGACCAATAGGCGTAGATGTACGCCGGAGCCGCTCCCCAGGGCCGTTCGTCGAGAAGCTGACGCAGCCGCACGCCCATCGTCGACGGCAGGACGTACCCGACGTAGTCCGCTTCAGGCGCATGCATCTGGGTCATCGCCTCGCGGCGGAACATCTCGGGCTCGATGAGATAGGAGCGTGCGCCATGGTCGCGCAGGACACCGTGGATCGAGGGGACCCGAACGAACGAGCGCGGATCGAGCGACGGGTCATCGAAGAACGACCCGCGCTTCGCCAGACCCGGCCCCCAGCGCAGCATCTGCGCGATCTGCGCGAATTCCTCGAGCCAGAGGAAATAGGCAAGGTTGCCGTGCTCCTGTGGCGTCCGGGCGGTGTTCATGGTCGTGATCGCCGCGGCGGTGGTCGAAGGAAAGACGGTCGTCGCGTCGATGAGCTGCGCGTGGTCCCTGTTCCGGGCGCGATCCAGGATCGTCGCCAGGAACGGCAGCTCGCCCGCCGCCGCCAGCCGCTGGAGCTGGTCGTAGCCCAAGCCGTCCGCAAGGACCACGACGACCTGCTTCACCCCGTCGCGCAGCGCCGGATCGAGATCGCGGAGCGGTGGCAGGTAGGAGGGGTCCCAGGCGCCACAGAGATCGAGCACCGTGGTCGCGAGATTGACCAGGTTGCCGCCGTCGTAGTCGGGCAGCAGATACCCGTGTCTCTCGAGCCGGTCGGTGAGCGTCATGCCCCACCGCGCCGGAAGCGTCCGCGGCCGCGGACCAGCTCGCGCTCCAGGGCGGCAGGGTCGGTGAGCGGCGCGCTGCAGGTCGTCCCGACGCAGACGTACGCGGCGGTGCGGTCCGGCGGGTAACCGAGCGCACCAAGGCGTGCGACGTCCCGCGCCGGATCGAGCCGGTGGAGCGAGCGCGCCGGATCGTCGTTCGTCACGGCGACGCTCCAGAGGGCGGCCGCGACCGTGTCGCCTTCCGGGCCGACGACGCAGGTCACCAGCGGGTCGGCGAGCGCGCGGGCCACCGCCGACCCGTACGCCGCGGCGAACTGTCCCCACTGCCGGTATTCACCCACGAACGCCCGCAGCGCTCGGAGGGCCGACTCACGCCAGGCCTCCTCCCCGGTGAGCGCCGCGAGGCGCAGGAGCCCGTCGGCAGCCGCAGCCCCATCCTCGATCGGCTTTTCCCGCTTCGACACCCGCCCCGGCTCGGCGCGCTCCGGCGCGTCCCAGAAGCCGCCCAGCTCCGGGTCCTCGAGACGCTCACGCAGCCGGCCGCCGATGACCTCGGCGCCGCGGAGTGCGTCGGGGTGGCGGCCGGTCTCGTAGGCGTCGATCGTCGCGCCCAGGCACGCCGCCAGGTCGACGAGCAGGTCCGGCAGGGTCGCGCCGCCGCCGGCGTCGAAATGCATGAGCCGCTGATCGACGGTGAGCCGCGTCGCGATCATCCGCACCGTGTCGTGCGCCCGCTCTTCCACGGGATCGCTCCCCAGGGCCGCGAACGCAGCGAAGTGACCGCTCGCCGCGAGCGCGTTCCAGCTCGCGTAGAGCGTGCGGTCCACGTAGGGCGCGTCGTGACCGGCCCGCCCGGCGGCATCCAGCGCGTAGTACTGCTCGTCGGCGTCCTGCGATCCGCTGAAGCCCTGCACGTCGTCGCGCCAGAGGACCGTGTCCATCCAGCGGATGACGTCGCTGACGATCCGGTCGTGCCCGGCCCCCGGGAACGACCGCGCGGCCTCGGCGTAGACGGCGAGGAGCTCGCTGTTGTCCTCGAGCATCTTCTCGAAATGCGGGATCCCCCATTCCCGGGTGGTCGAGTAGCGGAAAAAGCCCCCCTCCACCGGGTCGTACATCCCGCCACCGGCCATCGCGGCCAGGGTCTTCTGGAGCATCGTCGCCACCTCGGGCGAGGCGCTGCGGCGATGCTCGTCGATGAGGAAGCGGAGGAGCTTGGGCTGCGGGAATTTCGGCGCCCGGCCGAAGCCCCCGTGCTCCGGGTCGTACTGGCCGCGGATGAGCGCCCCGACCGTGTCGACGATCGCCCAGGACAGATCACCGGCCTCGGTCTTGTCTACGTGCTCCTCGTGCCTGGTGGCCTCGCGCAGGCGCTCCAGCAGCTCGCCCTTCCGCTCGCGCCAGACCGTCGCGATCTGGGCGGTGTACTGACGCATCCCCTCGGGCGGGATATAGGTGCCGCCGTTCAGGATCTCGCCGTCCGGCGTGAGGAAGGCGGTCGTCGGCCAGCCACCCAGGTTGTAGCGGCGGTTCACATCAGGCCGCTGGTCGTTGTCGACCCGCACCGGGATGTAGTCCGCATTGATGCGCCGGATGACCTCGTCGTCGCTGTAGGAGGTCTCGTCCATCACATGGCACCAGTGGCACCAGACCGCGCTGATCGCCAGCAGGATCGGCTTGTCCGCGCTCTGTGCCTCGGCGAAGGCCGCGTCGCCCCATTCGCGCCAGGCGATCTCCCCTGCCCGGTTGGGCCGCGGGGAGAAGTGAAAGCCGCTCACGAAAGGGTCAACAGGGCCATCTGGCGAGTGTAGGGAGCCGCAGCGGAACGTCCGGAAACCGTCCGTTGACCCTGGAATGAGCCTGTCCGGGAAGGTAGAATAAGCAGCGAACCTGCGAGGAGGTACCCACCTTGGCGATCGAGACCACCACCCCCACCGAGACGACCCGCCCGCTTCCCGGCGACGCGATCGTCTCCCTGACGCCCCGCGCCGCCGACAAGCTCAAGGAGATCCTCGCCAAGCAGGGCCGCGATGACATCGCCCTCCGGGTCTATGTCACCCCGGGCGGCTGCTCCGGCTTCTCCTACGGAATGACCTTCGCCGAGGGCGCCGAGGAAGGCGACCAGATCATTGACAACGATGGCGTGAAGGTCGTCGTGGACCCGATGAGCGCGATGTACGTGAAGGGCTCCGAGATCGACTTCGTCGACGCCCTCATGGGGGGCGGCTTCGCGCTGCGCAACCCCAACGCCGTGTCCAGCTGCGGCTGCGGCCAGTCCTTCAAGACCGCCGAGCAATCCGGCACCGCGAAGGCCTGCGCGCACTAGGTCTTCGCAGGGGCTCCGCCCCTGCCACCCCGAACGAGCACGACGAGGGCGGCGCAAGCCGCCCTCGTTCCTTATCCGGCCGGCGGTGCGGCTGGGGCGCGGACCCGCGCGAACCGTTGGGACTTGAGCTCGGGGCGTGGGAGCGTGCCCGGCTCGGCCAGCGCGATGGCGCAGCGCACGCCGATGTCGCGATGGATCGCGTCGCCAACCGCGCCGGCCAGACCGGCCGCGTCGGATCCGGCGGCCGGCTCGAGGGTGATCCGGAGCGCGTCCATTCCCCGCTCGGTGTAGGCCTCGATCCGGTACTCGACCACCTCGGGGAATCGCCGGATCACCCCTTCGAGCGCGCTGGGGAACACATTCACCCCGCGGACGATGAGCATGTCGTCCACCCGTCCGAGGATCCCCCCTTCGAGCTTCACCAGCGTGCGGCCGCAGTGGCAGGGACCCCGGACCGCACGGACCCGGTCACCGGTGCGGTACCGGATCACCGGCGTGCCGTACCGGCCAAGATTCGTCAGGACGAGCTCGCCCTCCCCCTCCTCCGCCGTGCGCCCGGTGTCGGGATCGAGCACCTCGACGAAGAACTCACTTTCGATCAGATGGACGCCATCCCGGGCCAGGCAGCTGAAGCCGGTCGGACCGATCTCCGTCGCGCCGGTGTGATCGAACGCCCGCACCCCGAACGCGGCCTCGATGCGGTCGCGCGTGGCGGGAATGGAGGCGCCCGGCTCGCCGGCGTGGATCGACACCCGGAGCGCCGAGCGCGCCAGATCGAGCCCGAGCGCTTCGGCGGCCTCGGCCAGCCGTAGGGCGTAGGTCGGGGTGCAAAGCAGCACCGTCGCTTCGGTCGCGAGGATCGCCGCAGCCCGCTCGGCGGTCGACTGCGCGCCCCCGGAGATCGCGAGCGCGCCGAGGAGCTCGGCGCCGGCGAACGCCGACCAGAACCCGATGAACGGCCCGAACGAGAAGCAGAAGAACACCCGATCCGCGGCAGTGACCCCGGCGGCGCGATACACGTGCTGCCAGGTCTCGGCCCACCAGCGCCAGGAGTCCGCGGTATCGAGGATCCGCAGCGGCGCGCCGGTCGTGCCGCTGGTCTGATGGAGACGCACGTACCGATGGAGCGGGTAGGTGAGGTTCGTCCCATACGGCGGGTGCGCGGCCTGATCGGCCGAGAGCTCGGCCTTGGTGGTGAACGGGATGGCGTCCCACTCCGCGGCGCTCGCGTCCGGACGCAGGCGCGCGCGGTAGAAGGGATTGCCTTCGACGAGGACCTCGGTCAGCAGCTCCTGGAGGCGGTGCCCCTGGTGATGGCGGCGCTCGGTGTCGGTCCAGGTCTCTCTGCGGCCAAGCTCCCGGTCCAGCTCCTCGGGGCCAAGCGGGTGCGGATGGTGGTCGTGCACGGGGTAGTCATAGCGCACGCCTCGCCGCAGCGCTGCCGGTCGTAGGCTTGCGTCGAGCCGTGCACCCGGTGCGACGGCAGGGAGGAGGGGCATGGCCAAGGAGCTGATCACGCTCTCGGTCAACGGCGAGCGCCGCACCGTCGCGGCCGAGCCGCACCACACCCTGCTCGAGGTGCTCCGCGAGGAGCTGGGCCTCACCGGAACGAAGCATGGCTGCGAGCTCGGGGAATGCGGTGCCTGCACGGTCCTCGCCGACGGGGTGCCGATCCTCGCCTGCCTGGCCCTCCCGGTGGAGCTCGGCGATACCGCGATCACGACGATCGAGGGCCTCGCCACCGGATCGGCGCTCCATCCCCTCCAGACCGCCTTCGCCGAGGAGGGGGCGGCCCAATGCGGGTACTGCACCCCGGGGATGCTCCTGACCGCGAAAGCGCTCCTCGACGGCAACCCCCACCCCACGCGGACCGAGATCGCCCACGCGATCAGCGGCAATCTCTGTCGCTGCACCGGCTACACGGCGATCTACGAGGCGATCGAGAAGGCGGCGGGCGCGCCATGACCCTCTCGATCCTCGGCCGCCGCCTGCCCAAGGTGAACAGCTGGGCCCACCTGACCGGTGCGGCGAGCTACGCCGACGACATCGTGCTCCCGCGGACCCTCTATGGCCGGCTGCTCCGCTCGCCCGAGGCCCACGCGCGGATCAGGAGCATCGACGTCTCGCGGGCCCTCGCGCAACCGGGCGTGATCGCGATCGTCACCGGCGCTGACATGCCGGAGAAGATGGGGATCATGCCCTCGACCCAGGATGAGACCGCGCTCGCGGTGGACAAGGTGCGCTACGTCGGCGAGCCGGTGGCCGCGGTCGCGGCGATCGATGAGGACACGGCATTCGAGGCGCTGTCGCTCATCGAGGTGCGCTACGAGCGGCTGGAGCCGATCCTGTCGATCGAGGAGGCGCTCACCCGGGAGGACGTTCGGATCCACGACACCAGCAAGCGGGCGAACGTCTTCAAAGAGGTACATCTCTCATTCGGCGACCTCGACGCGGCATTCGCTTCGGCCGACCTCGTCCGCGACGACTGGTCCTTCTTCGAGGGCAACACCCACGCGCCCCTCGAGGCGCACGCCGCGATCGCGTCCTACGACGCGAGCGGCACGCTCACCCTCTGGACGAGCACGCAGGTCCCGCACTACCTCCATCGTGAGCTGGAAAAGGTCCTCGGTCTCCCGCGCTCGCGTATCCGGGTCATCGCCACGCCGAACGGCGGCGCCTTTGGCGGCAAGAGCGATCCCTTCGGCCACGAGTTCGCCGCCTGCCTCCTGTCGATGCGCACCCGCCGGCCGGTGAAATTCACCCTCGACCGCGAGGAGGTCTTTTACGCCCACCGCGGCCGCCATCCGGTGAAGATGCGGATCAGGACCGGCGTGAAGCGCGATGGCGAGATCACCGGCGTCCACTTCCAAAGCTGGCTCGATGGCGGCGCGTATGCCTCCTACGGGATCGCGACGACCTACTACACCGGCGCCCTTCTCACGGTCACCTATCGCGTTCCCGCGTACAAGTTCGATGGGATCCGGGTCTACACGAACAAGCCGCCCTGCGGGCCCAAGCGCGGGCACGGGACCACCCAGCCCCGCTACGCCTTCGAGTGCCAGCTGGACAAGATCGCCGAGGAGCTGGGGCTCGATCCGCTCGAGTATCGGCAGCGGATCCTTCAGCCCCCACACTCGCGGACGGTGAACGACCTGCGGATCACGACGATGGGCCTGGGCGACTGCCTCACCCAGGTCGGCCGGGCCACTGACTTCTCGCACAAGCACCGGCAGCTCCCTGCCGGAAAGGGCATCGGGGTCGCGGGGAGCGCGTACATCTCGGGCGCCGGCCTGCCGATCTATTGGAACGAGATGCCCCACTCGGGCGCGACGGTGAAGATCGACCGGGGCGGCGGGGTCACGGTGTACTGCGGCACCGCCGAGATCGGCCAGGGCTCGGACAACATGCTCGCGAGCGTGACCGCGGAGACCCTCGGAGTGCTGCCCGAGGACGTCCACGTGGTGTCCGGCGACACCTCCCTCGCCCCGGTCGACCTGGGCTCGTACTCCAGCCGCGTGACCTTCATGGCCGGGAACGCGGTGAAGGACGCGGCGGGCAAGCTTCGCTCGCAGCTCGTTGCGGTCGCTGCGGAGAAGCTCGGGGTCCCGGTGGACCGGATCGGCCTCGCGCTCGGCCGGGTCTACGACCTGGACGATCCGGCGGTGTCCCTCCCGTTCACCGACGTCGTCGTCCTC
>DATLEG010000078.1:0-18781 GCA_035525465.1 Saccharimonadales bacterium (SeqCode) | reverse complement strand
GTTGCGGCATCATGCGTCGGTGTCGCTCCGGTCCGAGATGGCCCAGCAGCCGGCGGTCGTCCGGCGGCTGCTGGACGACGGGTGGCCCGAAGCGAGGCTGCTGGTCCGCCCGCTCAGCGGGGTGGACCACCTCACCATCGCCGCCCGTGGGTCATCGGATAACGCGGCGACGTATGGTAAGTATCTCTTTGAGAGCTGCGCGGCCGTCGTGACCGCGCTCGCCGCACCGTCTCTGGTCACCCGGTACAAGATGCCGCCCAGCTTCGCCCGTGGCGGGGTCATCGGGATCTCGCAGTCCGGGGCGGCGCCCGATGTCGCCGCGGTGCTCGCGGAGGCCCGGTCCGCGCGGGCACCCACGATCGCGATCACCAATCGCGCGAGCTCATTGCTTGCCAGGACGGCGGAGCAGACCTTCTTGCTGCGCTGTGGGTCGGAGCGCGCGATCGCCGCGACAAAGACGTATACCGCCACCTGCGTCGCCCTCGCGCTCCTCGCGGCGAACCTTGCCGAGGCGCGCGGCCGCAGCGCGCTCTCGCTCGCCGGGCTCCCGGAGGCGGTCGTCGAAGCGTTGGCGCAGGGGGCCGCAGCCGTGCGGCTGGCCCGGCGCATCGGGAAGAGCCGGCGGATCATCGTCCTGGGACGCGGCTATGAGTTCGCGACGGCGCTCGAAGGCGCGCTGAAGATCAAGGAGCTCGCCCGGGTGTGGGCCGAGCCGTACTCGAGCGCCGACTTCGCGCATGGCCCAATCGCCCTGCTCGAGCCGGGGGTCCCGGTGCTCCTGTTCGCGGCACGCGGCTCGGCGGAGCGCGAGGCCCGGGCGATGGTCCGCACGCTCCACGCCCGTGGGGCCACGGTCTACGCGGTCACGAACGATGTTCGGGTGGCGGAGGCGGCGGACGATGCGGTGCTGCTGGCGGCGCCGCTCTCCGAAGCGCTGACCGCGATCAGCTTCGCCGTCGTGGCGCAGCAGGTCGCGGTCGAGATCGCGATCCGGCACGGACGCGACCCGGAGCGGCCGGCCGGGCTTTCGAAGGTGACCCGGACCCGCTGACCGGCTTGGCCGCCCGGGCCCGTGGCGCAGGCGGGCGTGGCGCGTTCCTCTCGACCGCCCGCTTTGGTCGCTCCGGCGCAGGGTCCGACGCGCCGCGGGGACGGAAGCTCACCTGGAGCTCGTGCCCGTACGCCGCGGCGACCCGGGCGAGCGACCGCAGCGACGGCAGATAGCGAGGGTCCTCCATCCGGCGAAGCTGGGTCTGGCTGGTCCCCAGACGCTTCGCGGCGGCGCGCTCCGACAGCCCGGCCGCTCGGCGGAGCTCGCCGACGGATCGCGCGACCGCGCAGGCGAGCGGATCGGCCGGCGCCGCGGCCGCCGCGCTGACCGGCTCCTTCTGGGACTCACGCACCCACAGATGGTATCGGCCGCTCCTCGGCGGCTGGCAATGGGACGAACGTACTGCGCCGGGTCGGCTGGCGCCGCGAAACGATCCTCGGCCGTCGTGCGTTAGGCGCGTCGGAGACGCGGCGGGCGGTGGGCGTCAGCGCGACGATGAGCGCGGCGGCGCGCGTCAGCGGCAGTCGGCGAAGGTCGCAAGGGTGATCCCGAGGTCGCGGACCGCTGTGGCCACCGCCGGATCGCACAGGGTCGCGAGCTCGACGGGGCGATCAGCGGCGTAGGCCGAGCTCGCGGTGAGCTCGGCGTCCGGCTCCCCGGGGTGGCACATGAGCTCGGTGACCCCGTCGCCGATCTCCGCGAGCAGCGTGAGGAGGCGCGACACGTCGATATGCCCGCTGTGCTGGAAGTCGCGGCGGAACACGTCGGGGGTGCGCAGACCGGCGGCCCGGAAGCGGTCGCGCTGCGCAGCCGAGTGCTGACGGAGCGGCGCACCGGTCTCGCGGGCGAGCTCGGTGATGGCCCACTCGAGCGCCGGCTCGTCGTGCAGCCAGTGGTGGGAGTCAAGATGGGTCGGCGCGTGACCAAGCAGCTCCCGGGCACGCTCGTACTGCGCGCGGTACTCGATGAGCGCTTCTTCGGCGACCGCGCGGCGGGTGCCGAGGAATGCCTCCGGAGTTGCCGGGAACCCGCCACCAGCCTCCACCAGGGAGGGGATCCGCGGGGGTGCGGTGATCGGCCGGCCATAGGTCAGGGCGAGGTGCACGCCGATGTCCAGGCCCGGGAGCTCACGCGCGAGCCGGCCCGCCGCGACGCTCGCCGGCGCGGCCACCATCAGTGTGGCCGCGGTGACTATGCCCTCGCGATGGGCTCGCCGGATCCCGGCGTTGATGCCGGGCGCACGACCGAGATCATCGGCGTTCACGATGAGCCGCTTCATCGCCTTACCCCGCTCAGCGCGGCGCGATCGCGCGCCGCACGCTCCACTCGCAGGCTTCGAGCCGGGCCCGCGCGTCAGCCTCATCGACCCCAAGCTCGTCCCGGACGATGCCGATCGCCCGGGCGCGAAGCTTCTCGTTGGTGGCCCGCACATCGATCATCAGGTCACCCTTGGTCCGACCGGAGCGGATCATCGCGGCGGTCGAGAGCATGTTCAGCACGAGCTTCGTCGCCGTCCCGGCCTTGAGCCGGCTCGATCCGGCGATGATCTCGGGCCCGACGTCGACGACGATCGGGATCGCCGCCGCGCGAGCGAGCGCCGAGCCGGCGACGCAGGTCACCCCGACCGTCTCCAGGCCGCGCGAGCGCGCGGCATCGAGCGCGCCGAGGACATACGGGGCGCGGCCGCTCGCCGAGAGGCCCACGACCACATCGTGAGGCGCGAGGACCGCCGCGAGATCGGCGCCTCCGGCGTCCGCGGAGTCCTCAGCGCCCTCGATCGCGGAGCGGAGGGCGCCATCGCCGCCGGCGATGATCCCGTGGAATAGGTCCGGGGCGACCCCGAACGTCGGTGGCGCCTCGCTGGCGTCGAGGACCCCGAGCCGGCCGCTCGTTCCGGCGCCGACATAGCGGACATGCCCCCCCGCCGCCAGTGCGGAGACGATCGCGTCCACCGCGCGACCGATGTCCGGCAAAGCTCCTCGAACCGCGACCGCGACGGTCGCGTCCTCATCGTTCATCAACGCGAGGATCTCCGCGGTGGTCGCCTCCGCGAGGCCGGCGGCCCGTGGGTTGCGCGCTTCGGTGCGCGGCGTCTCGCTCATCGGGCGCCCCAGGCGATCGCTGCCGCCATTCGAGCAGCGCCCATCGCCGGCTCCTCGGCGACCAGCTCGACCGCGGCGCGGGGGAGCGCTGCCAGCAGCTCCTGACGCACGCGCTGCTCCAGGGCGTGCACGTTCTCGAATGCGCCGCCGGCCAGGTAGACCGGGCCGTCGGAGAGCCCGATCCTGGTCGCGACGACCGTCACGGCGCGCGCGAGCTCGCGTGCTCCCCGATCGATGATGTCGGCCGCCACCGGGTCGCCGTCGTTGTTCGCTTGCGCGACCGCCCGGGTGGCCGCGGCGATCGCCGGCGCCGGGTGCGGGCGACCGTACAGAAAGGGAAGCACCCCCTGGAAGTCGCCGACCCCAAGGTCCGCGTAGAGATGCCCGCTGATCGCGGTGGCCGTGGCCCGGCCGTCAAAGTCATGCGATGCCGCGCGAAGACCCTCCTTGCCGATCCAAAAGGCCGAGCCCTCGTCGCCGATGAGATAGCCCCAGCCACCGGCGCGCTCCTCATCGCCGTTCACGTTCCGACCGTAGGCGACAGAGCCGGTCCCGGCGATGAGCACCACTCCACATCCGGCGGCGTTCCCGGCGTAGAGCGCGGCCCGGGCGTCATGCGTCACCTCGACCGCAACAGCCGGACCGACGATCGCCCTGAGGATGTCCCGGCCGCGCGCACGGTCGGCGGCGCGGTCGCCCCCGGCGCACGAGAGCACGACCGCGTCGGCCTGGCGGCCAGCGAGTGCCTCGGCCAATGCGGCGGCGATCGAACCGGCGGGATCGGGAGATGAGAGGAGGTTCCCCGGCCCGCCAGCGCCGCGACCGACGATCAGGCCGTCGCGAGTGAGCACGAAGGCTCGCGTCTTCGTTCCGCCGGCGTCGATCCCGGCGACGATGCCGTTCATGTCGAGGCGACCTCCAGCTGCTCGTCCCGCCGCGCATCGCGGAGCGTCGCGAGGAACGCCTCGCGCTCGAACAGGACGGCGATGACGAGGCCGGCGACCAAGCCCCAGAACGCGGCTTCCAGACCGAACGGTGCGAACGGCGAGAACGAGATGATGAGCGTGAAGAAGCCGGAATACGCAAGCCGGCTGGTGAAGACGGCACGGAGCGCGTCGAGCAGGGAGTTCACGATCGCGAGGCCGGCGACGCTCGTCACCAGGCTGCGCGGCAGCTCGAAGGACAGCGCGGCGACCGGCACGGCGAGGAACGCGACAGCGATGAACGCGACCGAAGCGATGACGCTGGCGATCCAGCGCAACTCCTTGGGTCCCGCGTCCGGGCCGCCGACGATCGCCGCTCCGACGCGGGCCATCCCGGAGGGCGAGGCGCCGAAGAAGGCGTTCAGCGTGGTGACCGCGCCGACGAGGAAGGTGAGCCGCTCGGTCGGCGGCCGGTAGCCCTGCGCGCGGAGGAAGCCGATGGCCTGCACGTTGCCCGTGCCGACGACGAGCATCACGAGTGGAATGACGAGCGTCGCGATGGCGCCGAGGTCCAGCTGCGGGGCGACGAACCGCGGTCCGGTGAGCACGAAGGGGATGTCGTGCGGCATCCGCCCGAGCGCGATCGTCGCCCCGAGCGCCAGCGCAAGGGCACCGAGGGTCGCGGGCACGCGGTCGCGGAACACCAGGCGCGTCGCGAAGTAGCCGCCGACCGCCGCACCGGCGATGATCGGATCGGTGCCCAGCTGCACGAACACGTCCGTCGCGAGGCGCAGGATGCTCCCGGCGAAGATCGCCATCGCGAGTGGGAAGGGGAGGTACCGGAGGGCCGCGCGTCCCAGGCCGAGCAGGCTCCCGCCGGCGATCACGATGCCGGTCACCGCGCTTGCGCCCAGGAGCGCCCCAAAGCCATAGCGTGCGCCCGCGGACCCGAGGAGCACCGCGGCCGGGATGTTCCAGCCGATCGAATACGGCTCGCGCCGCAGGACCGTCACCGGGATGGTGAAGAGTCCCGCGCTCATCGCGATGGCGAAGACCCAGGCACTGGTGGTCGCCTGATCGAGTCCGAGGGTGAGGGCGAGGCCGAGGATCACCGGGAGCGAGCCGAAGATCCCGAAGGCGGCGAACGCGATCCCGGCGGCGACCGGGGCCTGATAGCGGCTCACGGGCGGTGCACCGCGCCGGCCGACACCGCTCGGGACGCCCCGGTGCAGCGGGGGAGGGTATTCGGCAGCTCGCGCAGCCGGAACGCGCCAAGGATCGCGAACGCCACGGCCTCCCGGGCCTCGACCGGGATGCCGAAGTCCGCGGTCGTACGGACCGGCAGCCCGATACGCTCCGCGACGCGGGCCAGCAGCGTCGGATTCAGCGCGCCGCCACCGGCCACGACGAGCTCCGTCCAGCTGATGCCGTCCGGTGTCTCCCGCTCGAGGCCGAGGGCGATGCTCTCGGCGGTGAGCGCAGCCGCGGTGGCGAGCGCATCGTCGAGCGAGCCGCCGGCCTGGCGGACGTCCTGGAGGAGCGCTTGCACGAAGGCATTCCCGAAGTCCTCGCGGCCGGTGGACTTGGGCGCGCGGCGGGCGAGGTACGGATGGGCCAGCGCGGCGGCGAGCGCCGTGGGGACGACCGTCCCGCGCGCGGCGCCGACGCCATCCTCGTCGCGTTCCTGTCCGCTCTTACGGGCAAGCTGATCAAGCACCATGTTCGCCGGTCCGGTGTCGAACGCGATGACGTCCTCCGCGCGCTCGGAAGGCAACAGCGTGAGGTTCGCGATCCCGCCGAGGTTCAGCAGGACGCGCGGGGTCCCGTCAGCGAACAGGATGTGGTCGGCGAAGGGCACGAGCGGCGCGCCCTCGCCTCCCGCGGCGATATCGGCGCTGCGGAGATCGGAGATGACCGGGACGCCGGTCAGCACCGCGACGCGCGCCGCATCGCCGATCTGGAGGGTCGCGCGCTCGGCCGGGTAGTGCGCGACGGTCTGGCCGTGGATCGCGATGCAGTCCGGGACCCGGCCGACCTGTCGGAGCTTCAAGATGAGCGCGCCGGCCGCCTCGGCGTAGGCGTCCCCGAGCGCCGCATGCAGGGTCGCGAGGTCATGGATCGGGAGCGGCGCTCCCGAGGCGGTGGCGAGGATGCGATAGCGGACCGCGTTCGGGTAGTCGCGAGCGAGGTGGGCGAGCAGGCGAACAGCGGGCCGCGGCCCGTCACCGAGCTCGATCGCGACGGCGTCGATCCCATCGGCGGAGGTCCCGGACATCATCCCGAGCGCGATCATCCTGATACCGCCTCATGCACGGCGATGCGGAAACGGTACATCGCGTCGTCATTGGTGCGCCCGAAGTACACGCGATTGGTGAGCAGCACGACGGTCAGCTCCGCATCCGGATCGACCCACAGCGAGGTCCCGGTGAAGCCGGTGTGGCCAAAGGTGTCGACGCCGAAATGCCGGCCGACCATCGGTCGGTCCGGCGCCCGGAGCGCCAGGCCGAGACCGCGCCGGACGTTCTCGCCCCGCGCGTGCTCGGTCCGGGCGAGGGACGCAAGCTCGTTCCCGATGACCGCGCCATCACGGAAGATCCGCCCGATCCCGGCGACGTCGGCGGCGGTGCCGAAGAGCCCGGCGTGCCCGGCGACACCGCCCATCGCGAACGCGTTCTCATCGTGCACCTCGCCGCGCAGCCGGCGGCCACGCCAGGCGCCGTCGCGCTCGGTCGCCGCACAACGCGCCGGATCGGCTGGGAGGAAGTCGCAGGTCGTGGCCTCGACCGGCGCGAGCACCCGCGTGCGGATGAGCGCGCGAAAGTCGTCGCCGCCGGCGCGGGCGAGCCCCGCGGTGAGCATGACGTAGCCCAGGTCGCTGTAGGTGAAGGTGCCCACATCCTGGCTCAGAGGCTCCGCCGCCGCGAGCCAGACCGCTTCGTCGATCGAGCGGGCCTCCTCCCAGAGCGGCTTCCACCAGCGCAGGCCGGCGGTGTGGGTGAGGACCTGGCGCAGGGTCACGTCATCTTTGCGCCCGCCGCGGAACTCGGGGATCAGCTCGCGCAGGGGGGTCTCGAGCGTCAGGACCCGCTCGCGCACCAGGGAAAGGAGCAGGGCGGTCGTCGTGAGCTTGGTGAGCGAGGCGAGGTCGAACACCGAATCGGCGGTGCAGGTGCCGTCCGGCGGGGCGTCCGGATCGGGGCAGAGCGAGCCGGCGGCGTAGACCTCCACCGCTCCGGACCGCTCGACGCGGACCACACAGGCCGTGCACAGGGTGCCGATCGCGGCATCCACGACCTCGCGCAGGCTCACAGCTTCTTCAACCCGTCACCGATACGGTAGGCACCGGGGAGGTCGACCGGGAGCGTGCCCACCGGCGCGACCGCCCCCGAGAGCACGTCGGCGAGCGCGCGCAGGGTGGGTTCGCGCCCGGTGTAGGCGCAGACGTAGCCCTGGGCCCTCGGGGCGGCGAGGATGTCGTACGGGGAGCGGAGGGACACGAGCACCGTCGTCCGGGCCGCGGCGAGCGCCGTCACCAGGGCGGCCTGCTGCGGATTCGCGCTCGCGTCGGCCGTTCCCACGACGACCACATCGGCGTCGCGCGCGGCGCTCACCAAAGAGGCGATCTCCGCGGCGGTCGGGGCCGGACCGATCGTGCGTGCGGTCACGGCCGGCAGGCGCTCCCGCAGCACGGCGCCCAGGGTCGGCTGATCGGCGAGGGTCGCGATGTCCGGTGCGCTCACCGAGGCGACGAGGATCCGGCCGCGCAGCGGCAGGCCGCCGGGACGCAGGACGGTGATGCTCTGCCGCGCCAAGCCGTCGGCCGTCGTCCGATCGGCGGCCGTTCCGGTCTGTCCGGCCGCCTCGGCCGCGTCCAGGAGGCCGTACCGATCCTTCAGCTCCACGATCCGGCGGAGCGAGGCGTCCACCCGCATCCGCGTGAGCGACCCGCCGGTCATACCGGCGACGAGCCGGCGGTGGGCGTCCTGCTGCGCGGACTCGTCGAAGCGGAACAGGAGCAGATCGGCTCCCGCGGCGAACGCCTGGTATCCCGCCTCCGACTGCGAACGGGTCTTCGTGAGCGCGCCCATCTCCAGATCGTCGGTGACCAGGAGGCCGCGGAAGCCCAGCTCCACGCGGAGCAGCCCGGTCATCACCGCCGGGGATAGCGTGACCGGAAGATCAAGGGTCGGGTCGAGCGCGGGCACCCGGATGTGGGCCGACATGATCGCCGGGACGTTCGCGCTGATCGCAGCCCGGAACGGCACGAGCTCCACGGCATCAAGACGGGCGCGGTCGATCTCCAGGTCCGGGAGGCCGGAGTGCGAGTCGACCGTCGTCGCCCCGTGTCCCGGGAAATGCTTCGCACAGCAGAGGAAGCGCTCCTCGGCGAATGCGCGCACCGCCGCCGCCACGAGCTCCGCGACGCGGGACGGGTCGGATCCGAACGAGCGGTTCAGGATGATCGGGTTGCGTGGCTCGTTGTTCACGTCCGCGTCCGGTGCCAGGTCCCAGTTCACGCCGGTCGCGCGCATGTCCCGGCAGAGGATGCCGACGGACGTGCGGACCGCGCTGGTGGGGTCGGGGGTCGCGGCCAGGGCCATGGTCCCCGGGAGGAGCGTCGCGCCCCTGCCGATCCGGGTGACCGCGCCTCCCTCCTGGTCGATGGCGATGAAGAGCGGGAGCGTCTTCGCGTCGCGCGCGATCCGCTGCAGCGCGGCTGTGAGGGCCCGCAGGCTCGCCGCATCGTCGAAGTTCTCGGCATGGATGAGCACCCCACCGACCTTGCGGACGCGGATCATCGCTTCCAGGGCCGGGGTGATCGTCGTCCCGTGCCACGACACGTTCATCAGCTGGCCCGCGCGCTCGTCGAGCGACAGGCCGGCAATGATCCGTCCGACCCGGTCGTCGGCGACGGCCGATGCGGCTGCTGACGGCCCGCGGCCGGGATCGGCAAGCGGCGCGCAGGCGGTCACCGCGGCGGCCTGCGCGGCCGCGGCGATGAGCGCGCGCCGCTTCACGCCGGCAGTCGGACGGGCAGCCTGCCCGGAGCGGACGCGCGGCCGGCGAGCACATCGGCCAGCGCGTCGAGCGACACGGGGACGTCGCCGTAGGTGAGGAGCGCCGGGATCCCGGGCAGGAGCGTCGCGTCGTAGGGGCTGCGAAGCGCGCAGAGCACCCCGCCGCCGGCCAGGAGCTCACGCGCCCGCGCGGCCTGCGCCGGATCGAACACCGCGCTGGAGGTGCAGACGACGATCGGACCCTCGCCCTCGGGCACCGCGCCGTCCCGCGCGTATCGCAGCCGGGAGCCGACCCGGTGACGGAGCGCCGCCTCGAGGTGCGCGACCGGCGTGGCCAGCTCCTCCACAGGACTGCGGGTGCCGGGAGCGAACGCGGTCACCCGCAGATCGCCGTGCAGATCCGGAAGCGCCGGTCCGGTCATGGTGATCGATCGCGCGGCGATCTCGCGGGAGAGGACGCGCGCCGCAGCATCACCGCCGTCGTCGTCGCCCGGCACCGCGATGCCGAATCTCGCCCGGAAGGCGGACATCCGGCGGATCGCCTCCAGGATCCGCGTTGCCGGGACACCGAGGGCGATGCGCTCGCCGGCGCCCAGCTGCGCTTCGAGGCCGGTCGTGACCATCGCGGCGTCGACGCCGGCGCGGATCGCGCGGGCGACGACCTGATCGGGGGTCTCGACCTGGGTGACGCCGGACATGTCAAGGGAATCGGTGATCGTCAATCCGTCGAACCCAAGCGCACCGCGAAGGAGATCGGTGAGGATCCGCGGCGACAGCGTGGCGATCCAATCGTCGTCGAGTGCCGGGTAGCGGATGTGCGCGCTCATCATCCCGGAGGCCCCCGCGGCGATGACCGCCCGGAATGGCGCGAGCTCGCGCGCGTCCAGGGTCGCTCGGTCGGCCCTCACGTCGACGGTCGTGTGATGCGTGTCGTACGGGGTCGCCCCGTGACCCGGGAAGTGCTTCGGCGTCGTCGCGACCCCGGCTCCCTCCGACCCACGCACCCAGGCCGCCGCGAACCGCGCGACGGTCTCTGGATCGTCCCCGAACGCGCGGATCCCGATCACCGGGTTGCGCGGATCGGTGTTCACGTCGCAGACCGGTGCGTGGTTCACCGCGATCCCGTCAGCTCGGAGGCCGCGGGCCACGGCCGCGGCGGCGCGCTCGGCCCAGGCCGGATCACCGGTCGCCCCGATCGCCATGGCGCTCGGGAAGACGGCGCGGTAGCCGATCCGGATGACGGTCCCGCCCTCCTGGTCGACCGCGACCGGCACGGGGGGGAGCTCGCCCCGCCGGGCGGCGGCGACCGCCTCGCCGAGCATCCCGCGGACCTGCGCGGCGGAGCGGATATTGCCGCGCAGCGCGAACAGCAGCAGCCCGCCGATGCGGCCGCGGGCGATGCCGTCCAGCAGCGGCCCGGGTATCGCCGCACCGTCGAAGCCGGCCCAGACGAGGGATCCCGCTGAAGGGCGTGCGCTCATCCTCGGAGCCTACGTCGTGTCGAGGAGACCGCTACCCGGTGCGGCGCGCGCGATAGCGGGAGATCGCGAGCCCGCCGATGGTGCTCCGCCGGAGCCGCGCGGCGCTCTTTTCGAGCACGATGCGCCGGACCTGATCGGCGTCGGCGATGATCGGAGCGATCCGGCGCCGGCTGCGGGGTCCGGCGATGCGGCCCTCGAGCGCGTCAAGGATGTCCTTCACCCGCTCGTCCACGTCATGGATCGCCAGGGGCCGGTCCCCGAGCGCCAGGCTGATGCGGATCTCCAGCCGGTCGCTGTCGCGGTAGCCGACACCGCGGCTCGTCTGCACCTCGAGGACCGCGGCATGGACCCGTCGTCGCCACTCGTTCCGTGGGCGCGCGTAGGCCGGCAGGGGAACGGTGATGGAGAACCGGCGCTTCGCCATGGCCGGAGCCTACGCGACGCGCCGGACCGGGGGCTACCCCTGTCTACCCGGGCTGGACCGAGATCTCGCGGGTCTCATACCCGGTCGCGCCGCTCGGGTACGGCTCGCGGCGGACCCTGGTCTCGACGGCGCCGGTGCCGTCGGTCGCCCGCGCGAGCACCTTGAACTTTCCCGACCTCGGTGGGGTCCACTCGAGCTTCCAGCGGACCCAGGTGAGGGGGCCGAGCGGGGTCTCGAGCGTGGCCGGCTGCCAGGACCCGCCCCCGTCGGTGGAGACCTCGACCGAGCGGATCCCCCTCGCGCCCGCGAAGGCCACGCCGGCGATGCTCGCGACGCCGCCGCTCGTCCGGAGATTCGCCGCGGTGTCGATGCGCGTGTTCGTATTGATCACAGCGCTGTCCGACCAGCCGCGCTGCATCCAGTAGCCGAGGTAGTCGGTGGGGAGGACCTCGATGGAACGGAGCCACTTCACGTTCTTCATCCCGTAGATATTCGGGACGAGGAGGCGTGCCGGGTAGCCGTGGTCCTCGGGCAGCGCGTAGCCGTTCATGAGGTAGGCGACGACCGTGTCCGGCTCCAGGGCCTTCTCGATCCGGATCGAATCGGTGTAGCCGTCGACCGAGGTGAGCTTCACCTTAAAGGCCCCGCTCTTCGGCGCGGCTCGCTGCAGCAGGTCACGCAGCGGGACCCCGGTGAACAGCGCGGTGCTCATGAGGTCGCCGCCCACGTTATTGCTGATGCACTCCAGGGTCTTCAGCTGCTCCACGGCCTCAAGGTCGAGCAGCTCGTCGTAGGTCAGGCTGAACGGGGCGTCCACCGCTCCGGTCACGTCGAGCCGCCACTTCGCACCGTCGACCATCGGCTTGATGAGCGTCGTGTCGATCGTGTAGAAGCTCGCGTTCTCGGTGATGCGCGGGCTGAGCGACGCGATGGCGTCAAAGCCCGGTCCGGCCGTCGGGACGACCGCCTGACTTCCGGGGCGGAGGCGGCGGACGGCCTGGCGGATGCTCTCGGTCTTCCGCAGCGAGGCGCGCACGGTCGATCCGAAGCCGACGCTCGCCACCGCCACCACCGCCGCGAGGGCCGCGGTCCCGAGGAGCGCCCGGCGCCGGGATGGGGAGGCTTCGCCGGTCCGCGCCTCCAGTGGCTGATACGCCGCGGCGCTGGCCAGGAAGTGCAGCGCCAGCAGGAAGGCCACCGCTCCGACCGAGCCGGTCAAGAGGATCGACGGCAGATCGACCTTGTTGCCGGCGAACAGCTGGCTCAGGACGATCGTCACGACCCAGGGGGCGAGCCCGACCGCGACCACGACGCGGTCGCGGCGACGTGGGTCTGCCGCGAGCGCGCCGGCGATGGCGCCGCAGGCCAGGAACGCGACGAGGACGCCGGCCACCAGGAGCCGCTTGGCCCAGAACTGCAAAAGCTCGATGAGCGGAACGGCGATCGCGCCGGGCAGCACTTCGATGACCGACTGCGCGAGCGCGTCGGGTGCGAAGGTGAACCCGATGAGGCTCGCGAGGTACGCGACGAGAAGAGCGAAGACCATCGCCAGTCCGCCGACCAAGAGCCCGGTGCCCGAGCGCCCATCTGCAGCGATCCGTCCCACCCATGTCACGATACGCCGCAGGTGGCCGCGTTCCGTCACTTCTGGGAGGACAAGATGGGCGATGCGCACCCCTGATCCGGACCGCCCGGCACCACGGATCCGTCGGGCGGACGCCGAGGACGGCGCCGCGATCAACCGGGTGAAGGTCGAGACCTGGCGGAGCGCCTATCGCGGTCTTCTCCCCGACGCGCTCCTCGACGGGCTCGACCCGGAGGATGGCGCCGCGTTCCGGCGGCGCGGGCTCGAGAGCCTGTCGCCCGACCGAGTCGCGTTCGTCGCGGATCTTGACGGCGCGGTGGTCGGGTTCGTGACCGGCGGACCGGAGCGGAGCGGTGCGCATCCGGGGTATCGGGGCGAGGTGTACGCGATCTACGTGACCGCCCGGCTCCAGGGCCGGGGCATCGGCCGCGCGCTCATCCGCGCGGCGGCCACCGAGCTCGTGCGGCGGGGCCTGGCACCGATCCTCATCTGGACGCTCTATGACAATCCCCGCTCCCGTGCCTGGTACGAGGCGCAGGGCGGTATCGTCATCGGCGAGAAGCGGGGGCTGTTCGAAGGCTATCCATTGCATGAGGTGGGGTACGGCTGGCCCGATCCGGCGCCTTTGCTTTAGCGGTCGGCGCCCAGCTCCAGATCCCGTGGCGGCTCGCTGGGGAGCACCCAGCGGATGTAGCCGTATCCGGTCGCGACGTGGCTCTGATTCGCGCTTTCGGTCGCCGTGGCGAAGGCCGCGTCGAACGCGTCCCGGTCCCCGGCCTCGATCGCCCGGAACAACGGTGCCAGCTGCTCCGTCTCGAACGCCGCGAGGCGCTCCCGGTGCTTGGGACGGAGGACCCCCAGCTTGCGCTGCAGCGAGCGCACCCGCCGCGCGAAATACGCCGCGAGCGGCCAGTTCCCTCCGCGCGCGGCATAGGCGCATTTCCACCACGAGCTGCCGACCAGGGCCATCAGGTCACCGGTCGATGGGAGCGCGTCGGCGATCTCCTCCACGGTGAGCTCACCGTGGGCGGTGCGGATCGATCGGATTTGGTCGTCGTCGGGCACACGGCGATAGTAGGCAGGTGCGCTCTTGGATCGCCGAGCTGCTCCGCTACCAGATCGCCTTCGCGCGCAACTTCCAGCGGAGCGACCTCCCGATCGGCAGGCGATCCCGGGTGGCCGCCGGGAACCTCTGGCGGCGGCTGGCCCTCCGCCAGAGCTGCTGCGGCAACGACGGTCAGCCCGGCTGCTGAGTGGCGGCACCGGCGGACGGTCGTCCGCCCCACCACTGAACTCCCCTTCCGTCGATCCCCGTTAGCATCGGTAGCGAGATGAAGGAATTCCTGCAGGGCCGCCGGCTTGGCTACGCGCTACGCCCGTCGATCGGACATGTCGCCCTCGGCCTCGGCGCCGCGGTGACGATCCTCGACCTCATGGCCTGGTTCGCCTGGGGCTCCCCGCGGACGAACGCCTTCGTCGTCGGCGCGTATTGGCTGGTGATCGCGACCGCGCTCCTGACCCTGGTCGCCGCGGTCGCGGCGGTCGCCGAGCTTCGGGACATCCCAGGGGAGGAGCACGCACTGGCGCGCCTGGACGTCATCGCCATCCTCGCCGCGGCGGGACTCTATGTCCTGTCCGCCGCGGTCAGGGCCGGCGATCAGGGAGCGGCGGGGGCGTCCCCTGCCGCGCTGCTGTCGGCCATCGCCGGCCTGATCGTGCTCGTCGTCGGTGGGTACATCGGGTCCAACCTCTACGCGGCACGGCAATGGGAAGTCCTTGATGACGATGAGGACGAGCCCCGCCGGCATCACCCCGAGCGATCGCGCCAGCCCCACCGCTCCCGCTGATACCGGTACGGGTCGGCGCCGGACAGGCGTCCGGCGTTCCATCTTCGCCTAGAGGGCGACCCCGGTGAGGAAGAAGAGGACCTTCGCGCTGATCTCGCCGGAGATCGCGGTACCGATCCCGACATAGAGCAGTCCGGTCGAGGCCTGGGTATTCATCCGAGCGGTCCACCAGGCGGCGAGCGCCACCGCGCCGGTCCCGAAGATGCCGACGCCGATCCGCAGCGCCACCGCCACCAGGAGCGCCGTCTCCCAATCGGTGGACAGCTGACCGCGGAGGATCGCCACCAGTGCGAGAGCGAGCTGGACGGCGACCGCGAACACCACGACGAGCGCGGCGCGCCGGAGCGGTCCGGTCGAGAGCTTTGGCGTCACCAGATACCAGTGGCCCAGCAGCATCGCCGCGTCCGCGCCACCGAGGGCCAGAGCGCCGAGGGGCAAGGCAAGCAGCGCGAAGACGTCGAGCGACACCGTCCCGGGGCGCGCCAACGCCGCGAAGGTGAGGCAGGCCGCGCCGCCGAGCACCGTGACCGCGCCGACCGCCTGTCGCGCGGCCTTCCAGGGGAAGAACGAGACGATGAGCTGCGCGACGACGAGCACGATCACGACGACGACGAGCTGCGAGAACGTCGCAAGCCGATCGGGGTCGAGGTGCGCGTCCGCGGCACCGCTGCCGTGCGGGATCGCCGGGAGCAGGACCCCGGCAAACGCGATCGCTCCTGCATCGACGAACGCGGTGAGCTTGAGGAAGCCACTGGGGGCGTCCTCGGTCCGGTCGAGGTACCACAGCAGGAACGCGCCACCGATCGCGAGCTCGACCATGATGACCGCCAGCACGAGTGGGAGGGTGAGGAGCGCCACGCCTACGTGAGCAGGTCGAGCGAGTGGGGCGCCAGGCCTGCCCGGTCGATGGCGAGGTGGAAATATTCGCGGTCCTTGCGGCGCTCCAGCAGCTGGTAGAAGAAGTCGCGGTCCTTGAACTGGGTCTTGTGGCACTCGAAGGCCGCGGCCTTGCGGTCACGGAACGCGGAGATGTCGATGACATGGGTCGGGGCCATCGCGCCGAAGGTGAGCGGGTCACCGTCATACGGCGACGCGTTGAAGAACAGCCGTCGCGCCGCGTGCGCCGGACCTCGCTCCGGATACTGGTCGGCGACCGCCGCCCGGGCGAAGGCGCGCGCGGCGAAGAACGACGCCGCGCGATGATCATCGTGCTCGCTCCCCGCGCCCTCCGGACCGAAGGTGCAGACGACATCCGGTCGCACCTCGCGGATGAAGCCCACCACCTCGGCCGTGACCTCCTCGACCGGCGAGCCTGCGAGGCCGCCATCCGGCCATCCGAGCAGCCGCGAATGCCGGAAGCCGATGACCTCGACCGCGTGCTCCCATTCCCGGGTCCGCTCGGCTCCAAGATCGGGTCTGGCCCAGTCACCCTCGCTCCGGCCATGCCAGAGTCCGGCATCTCCGCGGGTCAACGTGATGAGCGCGGTGGTATGGCCGGCCGCCGCGAGCTTCAGTGCCGTGCCGGCGATGCCGAACGACTCATCGTCGGGATGCGCATAGGCGAAGAGGACGGTGGCCATGGTCGTAAGCGTACCGTTGGAATGTGGACCCGACCGAGCAGGACCATGACCGGAGCATCGCCGCGATGTTCGACCGCATCTCGCCGCGGTATGACTTCTTCAATCGGGTCCTCTCCTTCGGTACCGATATCGGATGGCGCCGGCGCGCGCTGGAGGAGCTCGCCGCGCGCCCGGGTGAGCGGGTGCTGGATCTGGGCAGCGGGACCGGCGACCTCGCGTTCGCCGTGGCCGCGGCCGGTGCCCGCGTGGTCGCGGCGGATCTCTCGCACGGCATGCTCGCGGTCCTCCTTCGGCGCTCCGGGCGCGAGCGTGCCGGGCGGCTCGTGGGACCGGTGGTCGCGAATGTCCACGCCCTCCCGTTGCGGGATGGCTCCGTCGATCGCGTCGTGAGCGGATTCACCGTCCGCAATGTCGGGGATCTGCCGAGCGCCTTCCGCGAGCTGAGGCGGGTGCTCCGTCCCGGCGGGCGCCTGGTCGTGCTGGAGCTATCGCATCCGCCCCGTCGCCTGTTCGCGCTCACCTATCGCGCCTACTTCGAGCAGGTCGCGCCGCGTCTTGCGGCAGCGCTGGGCGGTGATCCGGATGCGTACCGGTATCTGCCACGGTCGCTGCGGGCCTTCCCCGGCGCCGACGAGCTCGCGACGGTCATCCGCTCCGTCGGCTTCGTGCAGGTCCGCTACGAGCGGCTGTTCTTCGGGATCGCCGCCCTGCATATCGCGGAACGCACACCCTCGGTCCCGCTCAAGAGCTGACCCGCGAAGCCTAGCCGTCGATGTCGAGTCCGAGGAGGAACCGGCCGCTGTAGCGAAGCTGGGCTTTCTCCTGGAGCGGGTGGTACCGAGCGGCCTGGATGTCCCGGAACAGTCGCTCGAGGCCGGTCGACCGGAAGAACGCCGCCCCGCCGGCGACCTCCATCGCCTTTTCGACGGTCCGGATGGCGTGTCGCCCGACGAGCGTCCGGCGTGCCGCCGCCGCGTGGCTCGTCCCCGGGCCGGGCGCCGCGGTCATCGCGAGCTCGACCATGCTCCGGTGCGCAAGCTGCGTGGCGATGAGCTCGTTCTCCATCTCCCCCACGAGGTACGCCGTCCCTTCGGACCCTTTGCCCTTCTGCGCGGAGGCGAGCGCGAGGTCGCGCGCCGCCTCGGCCACCCCGACGTAGGCGGCATAGATCACCGGAAGAGCGACCAGCGCGACCATATGCATGAACGGGTGCCACTTGCCCGCCGGCCGGTGCACCCCGCCCATCGCGGCGTCCGGGATGAAGACCGAATCAAGGACGATGTCGTTGGACGCGGTGCCGCGCATACCAAGCACCCGCCAGGTCTCCTGGGGCTTCACGCCCTCGGCCTTCAGCGGAATGCCGAAGTGGATGACCGTCGGTCCGTCCGTGGGATCGTCATAGATGCCCGTGGTCATGAGGAGATCCCCCGCGGGTCCGCCGCTGCCAAAGATCTTCCGGCCGCTCATCCGGAAGCCACCATCGACCTTCGTGAGCGTGCCCGATCCCGGCAGCCAGTCCGAGCCTCCGGTCGACACGAGGACGAGTCCCTCCCCGGCCACTCGGCGGAGGAGTCCCTCCGGCGCGGCGTTCCCGTGGCGCCAGAGATAGGTGAGGCCGGTGATCAGGTGCGTGTGCATCGCGCACGCGAGGGCGGTGGACGAGCAGAAATGGGCGATCTCTCGGATCGCGGCGATCGTCTCGCCGTACGGCGCGCCGCCGCCCCCTAGCTCCGCAGGGATGGCGTGGGTGAAGAAGCCGCGCTCCTTCAGCGCGGCGTAGCTCTCGGCGACGAACGAGTCATCCGCATCGTGCCTCGCCGCGCCTGCGGACAGGATGGGCCCGAGCTCGCGAATGATCGCCACCCAATCGGTCGCGTCTCTTGTCGCCGTGCCGGTCATGTCACACCTCCCCGCGCGTGGCATCACGCTACGCAGAGTGCGGCGCCAGCGGAAGTGCGCAGACCGTACGGCCCGCCGCCCGCTAGGGTGGCGGGGTGCCGGTCGCGCGCGTCACCCCCACGATCGTCGCGAGCCGGTGAACCGCCTCGCCGGCTGGGCCGGGACGGCGGCCTTCGCCAACGCGTTCTTCGCGGCGGCGCAGTTCCTCACCTCCAGCGGCGATCCGCGCACGAACGCGGTGTTCGGGCTCCTGAACAATCTTGCCGGCGTCGGCTGGGCGGTGAGCTTCATCCCGATCGCGGTGTTCTTCTACCGCGGCTCGCGCGGTCACAGCGGCTCCCTCGCGCTCGTCGTGCTGGCGATCGGTGTCGCGGCGATGACCGCCGCGGCCGGCCGGGAGGTCACCACCGCGACCGGCGGCATGACCTTCGACCAGGAGTCGACCGCCTACATCCCGGTGCTTGGCGGGATCGGCATCTGGCTGGTGATGAGCCATGGGATGGAGCTGTTGGGGTCGGCCTGGGCACCCCGTCCACGCGGCCTGCTGTTCTTCGGTATCGGGATCGGCTTCGCCTGGTTCCTGGCGAATGTGCTGTTCGGGGCCGGTGGCCTGCCGCCGATCCCCGCCGTGGCCGCGACGAATGAGCTCACCGACATGGGCGTCACGCTGTTCGAGCTCGGCATCCTGCTCCAGCCGATCTGGGGGCTGTGGCTCGGCCGGGTGCTCCGCGGGGGCGGCGGACCAGTGGCCTAACGGGGCGGCGTGATCTCGGTGGAGGGGCGCCGGAGCGCGGTCGAGCCGAACACCCAGAGCACGCCGGCCAGCGGCACCGCGCACAGCGCGCCGACGATCCCCCCGATCTCGAGGCCG
>DATLEG010000066.1:0-2518 GCA_035525465.1 Saccharimonadales bacterium (SeqCode) | reverse complement strand
GGGCGAGCTGGCCGACGCGGCGAAGATCGACGGGGCCGGGCACCTGCGCTTCCTGCGGAGCGTCGTCCTGCCGCTGTCGATCCCGGTCCTCGTCACCGTGGCGCTCATCCAGGGCATCGGGGTCTGGGACAGCTTCCTCTGGCCGCTCCTGGTGACCTCGAGCGACACGGTCCGGCCGATCCAGGTGGGGATGGCGCAATTCCGCACCGAATTCGGGGCGCAGTACCATCTCGAAATGGCGGCGGCCACATTCGTGATCGCCCCCATCGTGATCATCTTTCTCTTCGCGCAGCGGCATCTCATCCAGGGAGTCGCACGGACCGGCATCCGGGGCTAGGTCCCGGACGTATACCCAGCGGACACGGCAACGGTGGAGAGGGTAGGAGGACCAAGCATGCGTTTGAAGCTCGCGATCTGCACAGCGGTCATGGTCGTCGCGTCGGCCTGCAGCGGTGCGGCAGCGCCCGCGCCGGCGGCGTCGACCGAGGCGGACGTCGATCTTTCCGGGCCGGTGGCGATCACGCTCTGGCACACCCAGACCGGGGCTAACGCGGCCGCGCTCACCGCGGCGGTGGATCAGTTCAACTCGACCAACGGAAAGGGCGTCACCGTGACGCTCCAGTACCAGGGCACCTACACCCAGCTGTACCAGAAGACGCTCTCGGCCATCCAGGCCGCGGCGCTCCCCGAGCTGGCCGTGGGCTACGAGAGCTTCGTCGCCGACTACCAGAAGGCTGACGTGGTCGTGAACCTCGATCCCTACGTGAACAGCGCCAAGAACGGCCTGGACAAGGCCTCCCGCGACGACATCTACAAGACCTATTTCGACACGAACCGGTTCCCGCAGTTCGGCAATCAGCTCCTGTCGTTCCCGTTCACCAAGTCGCTGCTCGTCATGTATCAGAACGACGGGATCCTGAAGGAGATCGGCAAGAGCAGCCCCAAGACCTGGGACGAGTTCGAGGCCACGGCGCGTGCCGCGACCAAGAAGGGCACCGATGGGAAGACGACCCGGTACGGGTGGGCCTCCAACGTCAGCGCCTCCACCTTCAACGGCTGGGTCCTCTCCCGCGGCGGAAAGCTCATGGCCGATGACCAGAAGACCGTTGCCTGGGACGGCAAGGAGGGCATCGAGTCGGTCAAGCTCTTCGACCGGATGCTGAAGGAGGGGATCTCCTACGTGCCGAAGGGCTTCGACTATCAGACCGACTTCGGGACCGGAAAGGTGCTGTTCGTCCAGGAGTCGAGCACCGGACGCCCGTTCTTCGTCGCCAGCTTCAAGCAGCCGATCGACTGGTCGATCAGCTCGATCCCGCAGACCGACGCGACCAAGCAGAAGACCGTCCAGTACGGGGCGAACATCATCGCCTTCAAGAGCACCGCGCAAAAGCAGCTCGCCTCCTGGATGTTCGTGAAGTGGTTCACCGACAAGGAGCAGACCGCCGCCTGGGCGGTGAAGTCGAGCTACATGCCGGTCCGCAAGACCGCGGCCGAAGCGACGGTCCTGAAGGACTCCTGGGCCAAGGACGTCCAGGGCAAGCAGTCCTTCGATCTCATCCAGACGAGCTACCCCGAGCCGAACGTCCGAGGCCAGCAGGACATCCGCACCGTCATCGAGGACCTGCTCACCGCGGTCGCCGCGGGGAAGGTCACCGACATCGACAAGGCGGTGAAGGACGCCGGGGTCAAGGCGAACCAGATCCTGAAGGACAACCAGTAGCGGGGACGGCCAGAGCCGCGATGGTCCGCGAAGGCGCCGGGATGACCGGCGCCTTCGCGCTGTCCTAGGGCCGGTCCAGCTCCAGCTCGAGCGCCGCGACGGCCGCCTCGCGCTCGGCGAGCTTCGCCCGCTCCTTGGCGATGACCGCGGGCGGCGCCTTGGCCGCGAAATCCGAGCCGAGGAGAGCCCGCGAGCGCGCGAGCGCCGTCCTGGCCTCGGCCAGCTCGCGGGCCAGGCGCTCACGATCCGCCTCTGGTGCGGCCCCCAGATCCACCCGCACCTCCACGCCGCGGACCAGCGTCGGCGCGCCGTCGCCGCTCCCCAGGCGCACCTCGGCCCGGGCGAGCGAGCCGATGGTGGCGAGGGCGTCCGCCACCGCGGCGGTCTGTCCGGCGAGGGCCACCTGGACCGTGCGGCCGGGGTCCGCGCCGGCCTCCTGCCGGAGGTTTCGGATCGCGCGGATGACCTCGCTCACCGAACCGAAGCGCTCCTCGAGCGGCTCGTCGCGCCGGCCCGGCTCGGGCCACCGCGAGACCACCAGCGAGGGCGCGGCGTCGTCCCGCTCGCCGTGGGCCCAGAGCTGGAGGGCGAGGGTCTCGGTGATGAACGGCATGATCGGATGCGCGAGTCGCAGGACCCGGTCGAGCACGTAGGCGAGGGTGCGGATCGCCGCGGCCTCGGAGCCGGCCGGACGGCGGGCCGGCTTGGCCAGCTCGATGTACAGGTCAGCGAGCTCGGTCCAGATGAACTGCTCGAGGGCGGTGGCGTACTCGCCGAAGAGGTAGCTCTCGATGAGCC
>DATLEG010000061.1:0-4053 GCA_035525465.1 Saccharimonadales bacterium (SeqCode) | reverse complement strand
CCGCGGTCCCGTCGACCTCGAGCAGCTCGCCGTCCCGCAGGACCGTGAGGGCCACGCCTGCGCCGACGACGGCTGGAACGCCGAATTCGCGGGCCACGACCGCGGCATGGGAGAGCGACCCGCCGACATCGGTGACGACCGCGGCCGCGAGCCGGAACAGCGGCACCCAGCTCACATTCGAGGAGCGGCACACGAGCACATCGCCCCGCCGGAACCGGGCAAAGTCCTTCTCGTCATGGATGAGCCGTGCCGGACCACGTCCGATGCCCGCCGATGCCGGCACCGCCCGGAGCTCCGGCGCATCCGGCTGGTCGAGTCGGTAGCCAAGGTCGACCCGGGCATTGCCCGGGGAGGCGGAGGCGTCGCGCGGCGCGCCCAGGGTCAAGGGGGCCCGCAGCGTCGCCTGCCGCCGCACCTGCCGCTCCCGCTCGGCAGCGCGGGGTCGCAGATCCTCACCGGAGGCGAGGGCGTCGCGGACCTCCGGGTGATGGAAGAGGAAGATGTCGTCGTCGGTCGCGAGTTGACCGTCACGGACCAGTCGTGCGCCGAACGCGAGCACGGCGCGCCGGGTCACCGCCTGGGCGTTCCGATCGATCCAGTAGTTGTGCTCTTCGGTGAGCGGACCGGCGGCGAGGGCGGTGGCGAGGACCTCGTCGAAGCGCGCGAGGTCATTGGGCCGGCCGGCGAGCATGGCGCGCGTGCGCTCTGTCGCCGCCTCGGCGCCGGCACGCTGGCCGGCCAGGCGCGCCTCCGGATCGTCGGATATGTCCCCGGCGAGGCTCCGCGCGAGCTCGGTGAGAAGGAGCGACGGATCGTCGGCCCAGGCTGGGACGTGAAGGTCGTTCAACAGCTGGCCGACATCGCCATGCACCGCGAGGAACTCGTCGAGCGCGGCGGCGGCGGTCGCTCCACCGGGAAGCGCCGTGATCGCGGCACGCGTCCGCACCGTGCCGGCGGCGACGGCCGTGGCGACCGCCGGGAGGTCCCGGATCCGCTCCAGGAGCCGGTGGAAGTCCCGCTGCTGCCCTTGCAGGGTCGCGGCGCGACCGCTGGTGAAGGACAGCGCCTCGACCCCCGGTCGTCCGGTGAGCGCCTCGTAGACCTCGGCGAGCTCGTCCATGATCCCGTAGGCCCCACTGGTGACCATCATGTGGATCACCCAAATGTGATTGACGCGGCGCCACAGGTCACCCCAGGCGCGGGCCGCGGCCGATGGGTCAAGGTCGGCGGGCCGCAGGGACCGCATCCAGTCGAGATCGGCTCGGACCTTCGGTAGATACTCCTCATCCCACAGGCGTGCGAGCCCGCGGGCGTGCGCCCGGCGCCGAACGAGGACCGCCGCGGCGGCGGCGGCGACCTCATCCGGTGGCACGAGCGTCTTCAGCGCGGCGTACATCCGTCCGTTGAACGCCTTGAAGATGCCCAGGACCGGGGCCGCCATCAGCTCGCTCCGGCGCCGGATCCCGAAGCTCGGACCTTCGACGACATAGTCGGTGGCGAGCGGCAGCTGGAACTCCCCGAAATGGGCGTCCTCGCGGTCCCAGGTAAGCGCTGCGTCCGCCGGATCGTCCCATTCGACCGGGAAGTCCTCACCTGCGGCCCCGACGGCGGTGATCGGGCGCGACTGCAGCAGGTACAGGTCACCGCCCGCATACGCGCACTCGACATCGACCGGTCCGCCCGACTCCGCCTCCAGCTCGAGCGACAGGCTGGCGACAGCGATGACCTGCGCGTCGGTGAGCGCCGCGAGCGAGCGCCGCCCGGGCGGGACCGCGACCTCCGTCGTCCCACCGGTAGCACGGACCGTCATGACCGCCTTCTCGGCGATCTGCGAGCTGGTGAGCACCAGACCGTCCTTGCGGACGACATGGGTGTCCGGTGTGACGCTGCCCGAAGCCAGGCTCTCGCCCAGACCCCAGGCGGCATTCACGACGACGACCGCGCTGTCACCGGTGACCGGATCGACGGTGAACGCGATGGCGGCACTCTCGGCATCGACCAGCTCCTGCACCAGGACCGGCATGCAGACCGCATCGCTTACGCCGCGCTCGCGACGGTAGGCACGTGCGCGCTCCGATCCCGCCGACCGCCAGCAGGCGATGACCGCCCGGGTGATCTCCTCGGCCCCGCGGGCGCCCAGGATCGTCTCGTGCTGCCCGGCGAACGAGGATCCTCCGCCGTCCTCCCCGATCGCCGAGGAGCGCACGGCGAGCACCAGGTCCGGGCGGCCCACCCGCTGTTCGAGCGCCCGCAGGGAGTCATCGATGATCCGTCGCAGGCCCTCGTGCGCCGCGGTGTCGCCATCCTGGGCCGACGTAAAGCGTTCGAACACCTGGCTGTCGATACAGAAGCCCGCCGGGACCCGGTAGCGCGCCGCGAGACGCCCAAGGGTCGCGGCCTTCGCGCCGACGCGCTCGGCATCGTGTGACGCGGGCTCCCCCAGGAAGGGAACGGCCAGAGCGCGCACCTTCCCGCTCAGGAGCTGCTGGCGCGCTTACGCGCGTAGGCGCGGGTGTCGGCGTTCTCGACGAGCGCCTTCGCCGTCCTGCCGTCGAGCGGATATGAGGCGATCCCCCAGGACCGGGCGGGCATCCGCAGCATGGAGCCATCGGGCAGCTCGACCGGTGTGGCGTCGAGCTCCTCCATGAGCCGGCCGACGACCGCTTCCGCGGTCTCCCGCGAGGTCTCCGGCATGACGATCGCGAACTCATCGCCGCCATACCGGGCGGGGATATCCTCGGTCCGGACCCGGTTCCCGATGACCGTGCCGAGGGTCCGGAGCACCGCGTCCCCGGCGAGATGACCGTAGGTGTCGTTCACCTTCTTCAGCTCGTCGATGTCGAAGTACGCCACCGCGAGCGGCTGCCCATGACGCTCCGCCCGCGCGACCTCCTCCTCGAGACGGTCGTAGAAGTAGCCGTAATTGTGGATGCCGGTGAGCGCATCGGTGCTCGCCGCGCGCTTCAGCCGCTCGTGGAGCTCGGCGACGTCGATGGCGGCCGCGATCTGCGCCGCCACGGCCTGCAGGAGCGTGCGATCCCGTTGGCCGAAGACGGCGACCGACGGATGCGAGACCACCAGCACGCCGATCGCGCGCGCCGATGACAGGAGCGGCACGACCATTTCCGACCTGATCGACTGATCACCGACGTACCGCGGGTCCGATCGCACGTCGTCGATGATGAGCGATTCGCGGTGCTGGGTCGCCCACCCGGCGAGCCCACGCCCCGGTGGAAGCCGGCCGGGACCCATCGTCGGCTGACCGGCCCCGGCCCGCACGACCAGGTCCCCGCTGGTCTCGTCACGCAACATGATGGTGAGGCTCGAACCGGGAAGGTGGCGCTCCAGGATGGCGAGGATCCGCGCGAGCAGCTGCTGCATGTCGAGCAGGGTGTGGAACTCCGGCGTGATCTCCGCGAGCACCGAAAGCTCGCGCGCGGCCGCACCGACCTCCACCTCGGCGGCGGCGATGGCGCCGCGCCCTTCCACCATGAGGGTGAACTCACGGACCACCGTCGGGTCATACCAGACTCCGGACAGGGCCCGCAGCTCCGCGACCGCCGCCTCCGGTCCGAGCGCACGGCGGTAGGGCCGGTCGGCGAGCATCGCCTCATATCCGATCGCGACCTGAAGGATCCGCGCCTCCAGCGCGATGTCTACCCCGCGCTGGCCGGCCGGATAGCCACTTCCGTCCCACCGCTCGTTCGCGTGCCGGACGATGGGGACCACCCCTTTGAGGAACGCGATGGACTCCAGGATCCGGGCGCCGAGGATCGGATGCTCCTGGACCACGCGCCGCTCCTCCGGGGTAAGGGGGCCGTTCTTTGAGAGGATCATCGTCGGGACCGCGATCTTGCCGAGGGAGTGGAAGAGGGCGGCGTAGCGCAGATCGCGGAGCGCGTCTTCGCCCAGCTCGAGCCGCTCGCCGACGGCGACGGCGTCCGCCGCGATGCGGCGCTGGTGGTCTTCACGGTACCCGTCGCGCGCCTGGATCATCGCGGTGAGGGTGGACACCGTCGCCAGATACGCGGCGTCGAGCTCGAGATAGAGCCG
>DATLEG010000060.1:0-7423 GCA_035525465.1 Saccharimonadales bacterium (SeqCode) | reverse complement strand
ATGCCGAACCACGGCTCATCCGCCGCGAAGCGCTTGGCGGTCGCCGCGCATTCGGCCCGCGTATTCGACTTGTGCGGGGTCATGTCCGGCAGCAGGACCTCGCACATCACGAGCTTGTTGTCCCCACCGCGGACCGGATCGGGACAGACGAAGACCGGACGAAGGACGCAATCCGAATTCGAGCCTGGCGCCTGGTTCGTGCTCGAGCCATCGAATCCCCAGATCGGCGGCGCCTCGCCCAGCGGAACCACCTTGCCCTTTGACCGAAGCTTCGAGGTCGGCCGGGTCCCATCGACCCAGATGTATTCGGCCCGATAGACGCCCATCGCACTCTCCTCGACCCTGCGTTCGCCGCGTGATACGCCGATGCTAGGGAACCCGAGCGGGGCCGACAGTTGCGACCGTGGGACGGAACGGTGCGCGGACGGTGACGGCACCGTCGGACCGGCGCGCAGATGCGCAGGTGTATCGTTCGGCCATCGACCTCGTCGAGCTCGGGTGGTCCGCCGAGTGGCAGCTCACCCTCGATGGCATCCCGCATGAGGGGCTGTCCCCGGCCCGGGTCGCGATCCAGCACCGCGGCGGATACGGTCTGCTGACCGCCGACGGCGAGATGAGCGCCGGGATCTCGGGCAAGCTGCGCCACGAGTCAGCCTCCGCGGCGGTCCTCCCGGCGGTCGGCGACTGGGTCCTCGTCCAGGGCGGCACGATCCACGCGGTGCTCCCCCGACGGACCCGCTTCTCCCGCCAGGCGGCCGGCGGCCGGACCGACGAGCAGATCGTCGCGGCGAACGTCGACACCGTCTTCGTGGTGATGGGCCTCGACCCCGACTTCAGTCTGCGACGGCTGGAGCGCTATCTCGCGTTCGCCTGGGAGAGCGGGGCCGAGCCGGTCGTCCTTCTGACGAAGGCCGATCTCGCGGCCGACGCGGCGGAGCGCGCCAGGGAGGTCGAGCGGTCCGCGCCGGGCGTGGCGGTACTCCTGGTGAGCTCGGTCACCGGGATCGGGGTCGATGCGGTCGAGGAGCGGCTCCGCGGCCACCGGACCTACGCGTTCCTCGGCTCATCGGGTGCCGGGAAGACGACCCTCATCAACCGCCTGGCCGGGCTCGCCCTGGCGACCGGCGGCCTGCGCAAGGATGGGCGCGGCCGGCACACGACGACGTGGCGCGAGCTGCTGGTCCTTCCCGGTCGCGCCGTCATCCTGGACACCCCGGGCATGCGCGAGCTCCAGGTCTGGGAGGCGACACGCGGTACCCGAGACGCGTTCGCCGACGTGGCTGCGCTCGCCGGCGGTTGCCGGTTCAACGATTGCGGTCACGCGGGTGAGCCCGGCTGCGCCGTCATCGCGGCGATCGGCAGCGGGCTTCTCGATCCGGCCCGCCTGGCGAGCCTCCGCAAGCTCGAGCGCGAGGCGGCGCACGCCCGGGTCAAACACGATGTTCGCGCGGCCGCGGAGGCGCGTCAGGCCTGGCGCGCGCTCAACCGCAAGCGGGATCGCATCATCCCGAAGTAGCACGACCGAGCGGACAGCGAAGCAAGGGCCGGTGACAGGGCGAAGCAAGGTACCGTGGAGAGCGTGAAGGTCGCTTTCGTTGCCACCAAGATCCCGCGCCGCTGCGGCATCGCCACCTATACCGAGGACCTGCGCGCCGCGGTCCAGGCGGCTGACCCCGCGGTGCGCACGGTGCACGCGGCGATCGACGAAGCCTCGGCGGTACGGGCCTATTCCGCCGACGTGCGCTGGCGGATCCGTCAGGGCGATCCGGAAAGCTATCGCGCGGCCGCGACCGCGCTGAATGGCGGCGGCGTGGATGTGGTCAACCTCCAGCATGAGTTCGGCCTGTACGGCGCGTGGAAGGATGATGTCTTCGACGATCATCTCCGCCCGTTCCTGGATGAGCTCCGTGTGCCCCTCGTCGCCACCCTCCACAGCCTTCCGCCGGAGCCCTCCGATTCGATGCGCGACGCGATCCGGGCGATCGCCGGGCGGGCGGAGGTCGTCGTCGTGATGGCCCAGCTCGCCGCCCGGCTCCTCGCTGAGCGGTACGGCGTCGCGACCCGACCGGTGGTGATCCCGCATGGCATGCCGGCGATCGCCCGGTCCGGACGTCATCGCCTGAAGCGGCAGCTCGGCATCGCCGGGCGAACGGTGATCTCGACGTTCGGCCTCGTCGATCCACGCAAGGGACTCGAGTACATGATCGAGGCGATGCCCGAGATCGTGGAGCGTTTCCCGTCGTGCATCTATCTCATCGTCGGCCAGACCCATCCCGAGCTGCTGCGCTCCGCCGGCGAGGCGTATCGGAATGAGCTCGTCGCGCGGGTCACCAGACTCGGGCTCGGCGACCACGTCGGCTTCGTGAATCAGTACCTCACCCAGCGCGAGATCGTGGACCACCTCCTGGCGAGCGACGTCTACGTGACGCCATACCTCGATCCCAACCAGATCACCAGCGGCACGCTGGCCTATGCCCTGGGCGCCGGGAAGGCGATCGTGTCGACCCGCTATCTCCACGCGATCGAGGCGCTGGCCGACGACCGCGGGCTGTTGGTCGATTTCCGCTCGGCGGCCCAGCTCGCGACCGGAGTCCTCGTCCTGTTGTCCGACCCGGCCCGCAAGGAAGAGATGGAGCGCCGCGCGTACGCCTACGGCGCCGAGGCAGCCTGGCCGGCCGTGGGCCGGCACACCCTGGAGCTGATGCGCGACGTCGTGGCCCAACACCCACGCACCACCAAGCGCAGCGCCTGAGGGTGGCCACCAGAGAACGGCCCGACCTTGGGATACGGCTGCCGGAGAACCCGCTCATCCGGGCGGGCGATGTGCCGCCGTCACGACCCCAGCTCGAGGTCGTCTCGGTCTTCAACGCCGCGGCCGCGCGCGTCGGGGACGAGATCGTCCTGCTCCTTCGGGTCGCCGAGCAGCCGCGGACCGATATCGAGCCCGGTCCGAACGCGCAGACGCTCGTGCTCGAAGGACCTGAGCCGCAGCTGCGCGCATTGCCCGCCGGCTTCCGGATGCATCAGCTGGTCGGGATGTGCTTCCTCGATCCGACCGGGGACCCGCCGGGAGTCACCGTGGCCTACGTCCCGCGCGATCTGCCCGGCCTGGACCTGGGCGATCCCAGGACGATCCGCTACCACTATCAGCAGCCGCCCCTCCGCGACCACAACGGGGGGTACGTCGACTACCTCGCGCAGATGTCGCACCTGCGGGTCGCACGCAGCACCGACGGGGTGCATTTCAAGATCGACCCCGAGCCGGCCCTGTCGCCACTCACCGAGCTCGAGGAGTACGGCGTCGAGGATCCGCGGGCGACCTTCATCGACGGCCAATGGCACATCACCTATGTCTCGGTGTCCCGCCTGGGGATCACCACGAGCCGCGCGACGACGACGGACTTCCGCACCTTCGCCCGCGAGGGCGTCCTATTCCTTCCGGACCAGAAGGATGTCGTCCTGTTCCCCGAGAAGATCGGCGGGAAATACGTCGCCCTTACCCGCCCGATGCCCGGCTCGTTCGGCCGGATCCTCGGCATCTGGATCGCGTTCTCGAACGATCTCGCGAGCTGGGGCGGTCATCAGCCCCTGGCGATGCCGCGCTGGGAGATGTGGGACGAGGTCCGCACCGGTGCGAGCGCGGTCCCCTTCCGCACGCCGGATGGCTGGCTCGAGCTGTATCACGGGGTCGATCGGCATTCCCGCTACGCGATCGGCGGGCTGCTCCTCGATGCGACGGACCCGGCGGCGGTCATCGGCCGCTCCGCCGAGCCGATCCTCATTCCCCACGAGCCGTACGAGCGGACGGGCCTGTTCAACGAGACGGTGTTCTCCTGCGGGCATATCGCGCTGGACGATGACCGCATCCGCCTGTACTACGGGGCGGCCGACTCGGTCACCGCCGCTGCCGACTTCTCGGTGAACGAGATCCTGGCGACGCTCCGCTGATGCTGCGGCAGCTGCGGCGACTCACCCGATCGGTCCCGGCGGCGGGACCGTCAGCCTGCGCGCTCGCTGTGTACGCCGACGCCAGCGACCAGCTCGTTCCGGCGCGCGAGAGTGGCGAAGAAGGCGTCGCCTGCCTTGACGACGCCGCCCGCGGCGTCGTACTGCTCGCCGACCTCTGGTCGGTGACAGGCGAATCGGAGCTGCGCGCCTGGGCGACCGGACTTCTGGATTTCGTGCTCTATCTGCAGCGGCCCGATGGCCGTTTCGCGAACTTCATCCACGACTGGGACGGCACGCCGAACGAGCATGGCCAGACCTCGGTCCCCGGTGGCGCGTTCTGGCAGGCGCGCGCGCTCTCCGGCCTGGCGAAGGCCTGGGTCACCCTCGACGACCCACGAGCCCGGCCGGCATTCCTGCGCGCGCTCGGGCCGGTCCGTGGAGCCCCGGCGGCGGCCGACGTGCGCTCGGTCCAGATCCGCGCGGTGCTCGGGGTGGTGCGCTCCGGGCGGATGCCCGAGCTCCGCTCGACGCTCATCTCGTGGTGCGACGAGCTCGTGGCGCTCCGCGACGGCGAGGTCCTCCTCGATGCGCCCGGCACGCTGCACCTCTGGGGCCACTCGCAGGAGGCGGTCCTCGCCGACGCGGGCACCTTCCTTGGCCGGGGGGACCTGATCACCGCCGCCCGCCGCAGCGCCGACCTGGTGTTCGGCCCGGCGATCGCGTCGGCCTTCGACTTCCCGGTGGTGCAGCCGTACGACGTCGCCTGCGCCGTCGACGCGATGGACCGCCTGCACGCCGCCACCGGCGAGGCGCGCTATGCCCGCGGCGCGGCCGAGGCGCGGGCCTGGTTCGACGGCCGCAACACCGCCGGCGCTCCGGTCTACGACCGCGAGCGGGGCCGGGTCGCCGACGGGATCGACCAGGGCCGCATCAGCGCGTCTTCCGGCGCCGAGTCGAACATCGTCGCGGCGCAGGCGTTGTTCGGAGAGATCGCGAACCGACACCAGGCCCAGCGCCTCACCGCGGCGGGCTAGCGTCGGCTAGACCACCGGGGGGAGCACCCGCAGCAGGACCGAGGTCGCGAGCTGGATGCCGATGAGGGCCACGAAGGGCGAGAAATCCATCCCCGCGGCCCCGGGCAGCAAGCGGCGGATCGGGCCGAGGATCGGCTCGGTCACCCCAAAGATGAACGCGTTCAGGCCGAGCGGGAGCTGCCGGGGGAACCAGGCAAGCAGGACGCGGCCGAAGATCGCGAGGGTCAGGGCGCCGCTCAGCACATTCACGAAGGCCTCGAGGTAGAGGAAGAACAGGCAGCTGCCGCAGAGGCTCACGCCGGCCGGTCCAGCTTGTAGCGGGAGGGGGTCGGGCCATCCTGCCCCTGGTACGAGGATCCGAGCTCCGGCGAGCCATACGGCCGCTCCGCCGGGGAGGTGAGCTGGAAGAACGACAGCTGGCCGATGCGCATTCCCGGGTAGAGCGTGATCGGGATGGTGTTCACGTTGCTCAGCTCGAGCGTGATGTGCCCGTCCCAGGCGGGGTCGATGAAGCCCGCGGTCGAGTGGATGAGCAGACCGAGCCGCCCGAGCGAGCTCTTGCCCTCCACCCGCGAGACGACATCGTCCGGCAGGCGGATCCGCTCGCGGGTCGAGCCCAGGACGAACTCACCGGGATGAAGGATGAACGCGCCTTCGTCGACGGTGATGAGCTCGGTGATGTCGTCGAGCCCCTTCGCAAGATCGATGTAGGCATGCCGGCTCGAGCGGAACACCCGGAACCGATGGTCGAGCCGGATGTCGAGGCTGGCCGGCTGGACGCACGCCGGATCGAACGGATCGATGCCGATGCGCCCGCTCGCGATGTGCGCCCGGATGTCGCGGTCGGAGAGCACCACTAGCGGGACACTAGCGGAGGATACGGGCGCGCAGCTCGGGCCAGGTCCGCACCACGAGGTCGGCCTCCGGGAGCGGCTCCTTCGCGTAGCCCCAGAGCACCTGGATCGTCCGCACGCCGGCCGCGCGCCCCATCGCCATGTCGGTGATGGTGTCACCCACGACCACGGTCTCCTCCGGCCGGGCGCCAAGGCGCTCCATCGCGAGCAGCGTCACATCCGGCGCCGGCTTCGTCCGGCCCGCGGGGACCGAGTCTCCGCCCAGATAGAGCTGGATCTGCCGGCGGATGCCCAGGCCGGCGAGGATCCGCTCACAATCAGCGGCGAGCTTCCCGGTCACCGTCGCCTGGAGCAGCCCGGCGCGGTGGAAGGCCCGCACCGTGGAGGCGGCGCCCCGGAACAGCTTCGTTGCCGGGACCACCACGCGGGAATAGACCTCGCGGTACTCGGTCCGATACGCGATCGCGTCCTCGTCCGACAGGTCGGGCCAGGCGAGGCGGAAGATGGATTCGAGCGGCAGCCCGGTCATCCGCCCGACCTCATCGAATTCCAGCAGCCGGCCGCCGTGACGGCCGATGACCGCATTCGCGGTGTCCACGACGAACCGAACGCTGTCGGTCAGGGTGCCGTCCAGATCCCAGCAGATCAGCTTGATCTTTGGCTCGATCCGTGGCTCGAGCTCTGGCTCCGTCTTTGGCGCCGCGCTCACCGCCGCTTGCGGGCGCGGGTGCGGGTCGCGCCGACCGGGACCGCGGGCTCGATGAGCGTGATCTGCTCGGCCTGGCGGCGGTCGCGGGCGTCGTCGCGGCGTCGGACCAGCAGGGCCAGCTCGTCGTAGAGCGCATCCGGGTCGTCGAGCTTGGCGTAGACGATCTTGAAGCGCAGGTAGCTCATCGGGTCCACATCGGCGAGCCGCTCCAGCACCATCTCGCCGATCCGCTGCGAGGCGACCTCGGACGCGCCGCTCTGTCGGATGGTCGCCTCGATGTCGTCGATCACCCGCGCGAGGGCGGCCGGGGTGAGCGAGGTGGAGGCGGCCTTCCCGATCGCGCTGGCGAGCTTGCGCCGGTCGAACTCCTGCCGGGTGCCATCGCGCTTGCTCACCTGGATCCGCGCCGACTCGCTCCGCTCGAAGGTGGTGAAGCGGTCGCCGCATTCGTCACAGGCGCGCCGGCGCCGGATCGATGTCCCGTCCTCGGCCTCGCGGGAGTCGATGACGCGGGTGTCGGCGTGTCCGCAGCTCGGGCAGCGCATCGGACACAAGATATGGGACCGCCGCCACTAAATCTAGTGGCGGCGGTCCGGGGCCATGGGGAGTGAGGGCCTAGCGCCCGATCCCGAGGAGGAACAGGAGGATGATCAGCCCGAGCGGCAGACCGAGCAGCCAGAAGAGGATGAGGATCATCGGACGCTCCTTTCCTAGAACGACGGGCGGCGCACGTCGCCGCCGGTCACGTGATGGTGGGTCCCGCGGGTCTTGTAGTGATACGGGTGCATCGGTTCACCGGAGGCGAACCAGCCGCCCACCGTGGCACCCATGAGGCCGATGAGGATGCCGAGCACCGCGCCGACCGCGGCGTTGCGGAT
>DATLEG010000041.1:0-2079 GCA_035525465.1 Saccharimonadales bacterium (SeqCode) | reverse complement strand
ATCCCGTCCCGCCCCGCGCCAACACGCCGGGGGCGAGGCCGACCTGGTCGAGCTCGATCCCGACCATCCCGGCTTCCGCGACCTGGCGTATCGCGAGCGCCGCAACCGCATCGCGCGGCTCGCGCTCGACTACCGCGCCGGCGATCCGCCGCCGATCGCGCCGTACACCGCCGACGAGCACGCCGTCTGGCGCGCGGTGTGGGCCGAGCTCGGCCCGCTCCACGACCGCTGGGCCTGCACCGCCTACCGCCGCTGCGGCGAGCGCCTGGCGATGGACCGCACCCGCATCCCGCAGTTCATCGACCTCAATCCGCGCCTGCGCACCGCGACCGGCTTCGGCCTGCTGCCGGTCGCCGGGCTGGTCTCGGCGCGGCGCTTCCTCGAGTACCTCGCCGACGGCGTCTTCCTCGCGACCCAGTACATCCGCCACCACAGCCGGCCGCTGTACACGCCCGAGCCCGACGTGGTCCACGAGCTGGTCGGGCACGCCGCGATGTTCATGGACGCGACCTACGCCCGCATCAGCCGCGCCTTCGGCCGCGCCGCGCGCGGCGCGAGCGACGAGCGGGTCACCGCGCTGGAGCGGATCTACTGGTACACGCTCGAATTCGGCCTGGTGCGCGAGGGCGGCGGGATCAAGGCGTGCGGCGCGGGGCTGCTGTCGGGCGCGGGAGAGCTGGCGCGGTTCGCGGGTTCGGCCGAGCTGCGGCCGTTCGATCTGAGCGCGATGGCCGCGCTGCCGTACGACCCGACCGGTTACCAGCCGGTGCTGTTCGTGGCGGACTCGTTCGCGCAGATCGAGTCGCTGGGCGAGCGGCTGGCGACGATCTAGCGCGCCGACGCGCCGCGCTCGGCTGCTGTCCGGGCCGAATGCAGGCGCTGCGGATCGCTGACCTTGCGACTGATCTGGAATGCGCACGCGAGCTGGAAGGCGGCGGCTGATCCTTACGTGGTGGTTGTCCTGGCGCGACGCCCGATCCGGCGAGGGCTCCGCTCCGACCAGCTTGTCTTCAGCGGCGCGCGGTGACGCTCGCGCTGCACGAAGGACGACCAGGACATGATGCCAGCGCGTCTCGCGGCCCTGCTGCTCGGAGCGTCCGCCTGCTTCGGCGCGGAGCCGATCTTCGATCCCGAGGCGATCGGATCGTGGTCGTTCCGCACGCCGGGAGGCGCCGTGCTCCACGACCGCGTGCTCCATCGGCGCGTGCTCGGCGGCAGGACCTGGACCGTCGTGTATTCGACCGGTCTGCTGTTCACCATGTCCGCGAACGCGGCTGGCGACGTCGAGTTCACCTGGGACCCGATCATGTACCTGAAGGACGACGCGGTGCCGAAGTCGTTCCCGGTCTTCTTCCGCGAGCCGGTGGCGGACAAGCGTTGGAATCCCGATGGCGTCGAGATCCGGGTCGAGCGGGTCCAGGTCCCGTTCGATCTCGGCGCCCGGCGCTTCACCGTCGACGAGTACGGATTCTTCCGCGACGGGAGCGAGCTCGCCCACGCGTGGGTCGCCCACCCCGAGGGCGTCCTGCGGATCTGGCGGCGGTACGATGGCGAACAGCTGGTGCTGGACCGCATCCTCGAGTGACGCTGCCGAACGACCACGAAGGGAATCAGCCGTGAAGTGCCCGACCTGCGATGCGCGGATGAAGACCAAGACGGTGAACTCCGTGGAGGTCGATGTCTGCCAGGAACACGGCCTCTGGCTCGACAAGGGCGAGCTCGAGCGGATCATGAGCACCAGTCGACGCGGGTATCACCAGATCCAGCGGTCCGTCATCCGACGACGCGTCAGCGACGCCCGGAGCACCGGGAGGTACGAGGGCATCTTCTTCGGCTGGCTCTCGCTCTTCCTCCCGGAATAGGCGCGGCGTTCGATGAGCTCGGAAACCGGTGATCAGCCGAAGAGGCGGCATGCGCTCGTCATCGCCTCGGTGACTGGCCTGATCCTGGTCTATGCGCTGTCATTCGGGCCGATCGCATCGCTGGGTTGCTTCTTGTATGATCATCACTGCCTGACGGCGTATGGCATCTTGGACCGAGTCACCTCCGTGCTGTACTACCCGCATTACCGCCTCGCCT
>DATLEG010000033.1:0-4966 GCA_035525465.1 Saccharimonadales bacterium (SeqCode) | reverse complement strand
GTCCGCGTCGATCGTGCCGCGCCGCTGCGCCAGGTAGATCGCGAAGAGGTAGAGGTCAACGAGCATCGCGGTGTACGCCTTCGTCGACGCGACGGCGATCTCGGGCCCGGTGTGCAGATAGATGACCCCGTCGGCACGCCGGCTGGCCTCGCTCCCGACCACGTTCACCAGCGCAAGGAGCCGGGCGCCCTGCCGCTTGGCCTCTTCCATCGCCGCCAAGGTGTCCACCGTCTCGCCCGATTGCGTCACGGCGATGACAAGCTGTCCGGCCGTCACGACCGGGTCGCGGTACCGATACTCGCTCGCGATCTCGACATCGCAGGGGATCCGGGCGAGACGCTCGATGAGGTACTTGCCGACGAGCGCGGCGTGATAGGCGGTGCCGCAGGCGACGAACGTGATCCGCGGGACCGCCCGCACGTAGGCCTCGTCGAGATTCAGGTCCTGATCGAACACGACGAGCCCGGATGAGCGGTCGACCCGGCCGAGCAGCGTGTCCGAGATCGCCCGGGGCTGCTCGTTGATCTCCTTCAGCATGAAGTGCTTGTAGCCCGACTTTGCGGCTGCGATCGGATCCATCGCGATGGTCTTCGCCGGACGCTCGACCGGCGTGCCATCCACCCGGCAGAACCGGACCCCGGCAGCGGTCACGATCGCGACATCCCCCGCCTCGAGAAAGCTCATCTGCCGGGTGTGCTCCAGGAGAGCGGTCATGTCCGAGGCCACGAAGCTCTCCCCGTCCCCATGCCCGATGATGACGCCGCCGGCGTTGCTGATCCGTGCGGCGACGATCGTCCCGGGATCCTTCGTCGAGACAAGGGCGATGGCCGCAGCGCCTTCGAGACGCGGAAGCACCGCGAGGGCGGCCGCTTCGAGCGAGACACCGCGCGCGAGCTCCTCCTCCACCAGGTGGACGACGACCTCGGTGTCGGTCGCCGAGGTGAAGCGATGGCCGGCGGCCAGGAGCGGAGCCTTCAGCGCCTCGAAGTTCTCGATGATCCCGTTGTGGATCACCGCCGTCGCGGCCCCGCAATCGACGTGCGGGTGCGCGTTCGCCTCGGTCGGCCGCCCGTGGGTCGCCCACCGGGTGTGCCCGATGCCCGTGTGACCGGCCGCGGGACGTGCCGCCACGACCGCCGCGAGATTCTCCAGCTTCCCCTCGGCCCGCCGCACCTCGAGGATGCCGCCCTCCTCGAGGGCGACGCCCGCGGAGTCGTAGCCGCGATATTCGAGCCGCCGCAGGCCGCTCATCAGCAGCGGGAGTGCATCCCGCGGTCCGACGTAGCCGACGATCCCGCACATCAGCGAGCACTTCCGGACGGACCGTGGCGAGTCACGAGTTCAGATACTCCGTTGCCGCAGCCTCGAGCGTATCGGCGGTCGCGTCCGCGAGCCCGCTCTCGCGGGCCTCGACGGTGATGCGGAGGACCGGCTCGGTCCCGGACGGCCGCACCACCAGCCGGCCCGCGCCGGAAAGCCGCGCCTGGGCGGCGGCGACCGCGTCCCCGAAGGCGCTGACCTCCCGCCACTCGCGCCGCCGCTCGGCCCGGACGTTCCGGGTGACCTGCGGCCACCGTTCGACCGCCGCAGCGAGGTCCTCGAGCGACCGGCCCTCCGCCCGCATCAGCCGCGCGACCTGCAGCGCGGTGAGGATCCCGTCGCCGGTGCTCGCGTGCTCCCGAAAGATCACGTGCCCCGATGGCTCACCGCCGAATTGGGCGTCCTGGCGCTCCAGCTCCTCCCAGACGTACCGGTCCCCGACCTGCGTGCGGATGAGCGCGATGCCGTCGCGGGCGAGGGACGCCTCGAGTCCGCCGTTGGTCATCACCGTGCCGACCACCACCTTCGGGTCGAGCCGTCCGGCACGGGCGGCGTTCCGGGCCGCGAGGGCCAGCACGAAGTCACCGTCGTGGACCGTTCCCGCGCCGTCGACGATCATCACCCGGTCGCCGTCCCCATCGAACGCGAAGCCCACCTCCGCTCCGCGCGCGACGACAGCCTGCTGGAGCGCCTCGGGATGGGTGCTCCCGCAGCCGGCGTTGATGTTCGCCCCGTCCGGGGCGTCGAACAGCGTGAGGACCTCGGCACCGGCTCGGGCGAACACGGTGGGGGCCACCCGATAGGTGGACCCGTTCGCGCAGTCCAGCACGACGCGGAGCCCTTCGAGACGGGGAGCGATGCCCCCCAGGAAGTCCTCATAGTCCTTCACCAGCCCGCGCACATCGCCGACCAGCCCGATGCCGTCCTCGGTCGGCCGGGGAAGGGAGGCGTCGCGGCCGAGGGCCGCTTCGATCTCGTCCTCCACGGCGTCCGGCAGCTTGAGCCCCCGGTGGTCGAAGAACTTGATGCCGTTGTCCGGTGCGGGATTGTGGGAGGCACTGATCACCGCCCCAAAGGACACCTCCTGGGTCCGCGCGAGGTAGGCGAGGCCCGGAGTCGGGATGTGACCCACCAGCCGGACGTCCATGCCCACCGAGCACAGTCCCGCGGCCAGGGCGCTCTCGAGCATCCGACCGGAGCGGCGTGTATCCCGGCCGATGACGATGCTGTGCCCCGGTCCCCCCAGGATGTGGCCGGCCGCGCGTCCCAGGCGGAGGGCCAGCTCCGGGGTCAGCTCGGAGTTCGCGATACCGCGGATGCCATCGGTACCGAACAGGCGGGTCATTTGCTCTTTATGGTGAGGGTGACCCGCGTCGGTTGCACGGATTGCGCGGTGAGGCCGGCAGGGACACGCACGGCCAGATCGACGACATACGTCCCCGGCCCTTTTCCCGCCGCATCCACGCTCGCCGTCACCGCATCGGCCGCCAGAGGGGTGAGCGCCGGCACCGCGCCCGCGAGCACGACCTCGGTCGTGCGGGGATCGAGCTCGGCGACCAGATTCGGACCGACCCCGGTGACCGTCACCGCGACGAGTGGGAACGAACGCGTTCCGGTGAGCGGCGCGACGGTCACGCCCACGACGGCGTCGGTCGGATCGAGGAGCGTCACCCCAACGGGCAGCAGGAGCGGGACCCGATAGCTGCGGCTTGCGGTCAGACCGGTCACATCGATCGCCGCCGTCGCGATCCGGTCCAGCGGCGCGAGCACCGCCTGATCCCCGCGGACGGTCACCGCGACCGGGTCGGTCGTGACCCGCTGGATCCAATAGCCGTTGGCGACACTGCCCCGGATCGACCACAGCACCGGAAGGGTCCGGGTGCTGGCGGTCGAGAGGACCGGCACCGTGACCTGCACCGCTGAGGGATCGACCCGCACCCCCTCGACGACGACGCCGGCGGCATCGACCGCCACGGCTTGGGCGCTCTGGGACAGATCCACCGGCGTGTCTCCATACCGGAGGGTCGCGTAGACCGCGGCGACCGAGGCGACCAGGCTCTGCGGGCCGCTCACCGCGACCTCCGCGGCGGAGAGCGCCGGCACGCCGGGCTGGAACCCGGAGGGCGGCGCGTTCGCGAACCGCACCTGCACCGCGAGCGTGCGTGAGACCAGGCGCTCGAGTCGGACCGAGACGGTCGCCGGATCGAGCTGCACCACCGCCACACGTGGGTCGGTCGCCACCACGTGGATCGTGGCGTCCTGGGCCTCGTTCCGTCCGGCGTCAAGGTCACTGATGTCCACGGTCGCCCGAAGGTCCTGCTGCGCGATCCGGTCGAACATCGCCTCCGGCGCGCGGAGCAGCACCCGAACCTCCCCCAGCTGTCCGCGCAGCACGTAGCCCACCGGAATGTCCGGTCGTTCCACCGGGACCCGTCCGGGGAACCACTCGACCTTTTCGCGCGGTGCCGCCTCCGCCGCCGCCACCCAGAGCAGGAGCGCGATCGCCAGGGCCGCGGCCTTGAGCGGAAGATCGCGCATGAACGCGCGGCGCAGGTCGAGGGTGCGGCGCCGGACAAGTCGCGTCCGGGGAGGCGGCTGATCGTCCATCTAGCGGCGGGGGACTATGACGCTTTGCTCTTGTTGAAGGGGAGCGGCTGGATCCGGCTGCGGAGCAGCGAGCTCAGGACACGACGCAGACGCTCTTCGTCGAGGCCCCCGATGATGCGCCCATTGCTGGCGATGGAGACCGCCTGGGTCTCCTCGGAGACCACGACGACGACGGCGTCCGTTTGAGAGCTGATCGACAACGCGGCACGATGCCGCATCCCGTACCGGTGCGCCGCGCGCTCCGGTGTCTCCTCCAGGGGCAGGAGGCAGGCGGCCGCGACGATCGTCGATCCACGTACGATCACCGCGCCGTCGTGCAGTGGTGATCGGACCATGAAGATCGACGCGAGCAGCTCGGCCGTCAGCTTGCCATTCACCGGCACGCCCGACTCGCTGTAATCGGAGAGCCCGGTCCCCCGCTCGACCACGATGAGCGCGCCGTGGCGCGCTCCGCTGATCAGGAGGGCGGCACGGGTGAGCTCGTCCACCACCTTGTCGACCTCCTCGTCATCGGAGGGCGTGAGGAGCCGATTCAGTGGCCCGAGCTGGCCGAGCTGGCCGAGCGCCCGGCGCAGCTCAGGTTGGAAGACGATGGGGATCGCCACGACCGCGACGACCGCGAGGGCCTGCAGCACGAGCTTCGTGAGATTGAGCTCGGCCAGGACCGCGACCCCGTAGATGAAGAACAGCACGAGCACCCCCAACAGGAGCTGCACCGCGCGCGTCCCGCGGATGAGCACGAGCGCGTAATAGATGAAGATGAAGACGATCGCGATGTCGAGGACGTTCTTCCACTCCAGGCGCTGGTTCCGCAGGATCGAGAACAGCTCGTCGAAGAACCGGTCCATGGATCAGACCGCCAGCGCGAGCCGCTCGACTTCCACGGCAAGGTCGACCTGACCGTCCAGTCGGAGCGCTTCGGCGAGCAGGGCGCACTTGGCGCGGGCGACGTCCTTCTTCCCGATCGATGTCGCCACTTCCACCAGAAGCCGCTGGGCCTGGTGATCGGCGAGCCCGGACGCGATGACCTGAAGCAGTA
>DATLEG010000249.1:0-8571 GCA_035525465.1 Saccharimonadales bacterium (SeqCode) | reverse complement strand
CCTTCACCAACGAGTTGACCACCGCCCCCAACGCCACCCCGATGATCACCGCCAATGCCAATGCCATCGTGTTCGTCTTGAGCAGAAATGCCTTGAATTCATTCCACATTCGGCTGCCTCCTTCGCTGTTACGCCGCCACTTGGCCGGCGACTAGCCATTTTGTCAGGAGCAGGCGTCGGGGGCGGGCGCCGCCGGGAGTTGAGCCGGCGGCACCTGGCAGCGGCGAGCCACACGAACGGAGCCGGCGAGTTTCCCGGCGGCGGCCGCTCCCGGCGCCTGCGCACCAGTACGAACGCCCGCCCCCGGCGCCTGCGGACGCAGACCGTGCCCGCTCCTCCCCGTTGACCACCCCCGGACCGATTTGGTAGGCTCATTAGCACTCTCGCATGGAGAGTGCTAAACAGCATGGACCAAGCACAACAGCACAGGAATATTGGCGGTCGCGGACCCGCCGGGGACCTTCCCAAGCTCGGCGAGCGCCAGCGGGAGATCTTGCGGGCGGTCATCCGCGAGTTCATCGCCACCGCCGAGCCGGTCGCCTCGGGAGCGCTCGTCCGCCGCTACCGGCTCGCCGTGTCGGCCGCCACCGTGCGGAACGAGCTCGCCCTGCTCGAGGAGCTCGGCCTGCTCACGCACCCTCACACCTCCGCCGGCCGCGTCCCCACGGACCTCGGCTACCGCTACTTCCTGGAGAGCCTGATGCCCGAGGCGATGCCCCTGCCCGACGAGCAGCTCACCGTGAGCCACCAGTTCCAGCAAGCCCAGCGCGACACCGCCGAATGGCTGCGCCTTGCCGCCTCGACCCTCGCGCGCCTTTCGGCCGAGGCGTCCATCGTCACGCCACCCTCCCAGGTCCGGGGCGCGCTCAAGCACGTCGAGGCCGTCCCGATCCAGGAGCGCCGGGTGCTCCTGGTCGCGGTGCTCGAGGGTGGCGCGGTGCGGCAGCAGCTCCTTGAGCTCTCCGCCCCCGCGAGCGTCGATGAGCTTCGCGCGCTCGGAAGCCGGCTCACCGATGAGCAGTCCGGTGCCGACTCGGCCCGGCTCCGGAAGGCCGCCGCCATCGAGCGCGGCACCGCGGCGGAGATCGTGGGCGCCCTCGCCGGCATCCTGGCCGAGAGCGACGCGGCCCGCGGGCGCGATGTCTACTACGACGGGATCCAGAACATCCTCGCCCAGCCCGAGTTCGGGCATGGTGACCGCATCCGCGAGATGGTCGTGCTCCTTGAGGATCGGACGCGCCTGGCCGAGCTGCTTCCCCCGGCGCTGCGGGACGGCGAGGTCCATGTCGCGATCGGAAATGAGAACCGGCTCGAGACGCTCCGCGGCTGCAGTCTGGTGTTCGGACGCTATGGCACCCCGGGCGGCGTCGTCGGATACGTCGGCGTCGTCGGTCCGACCCGGATGGACTACGCCCGATCGATCGGCGCGGTCCGGTATGTCGGCCGGCTGATGAGCGATCTCGTGCGCGTCGTCGAAGGGAACTAGGAAGATGGACGATCAGACCAAGCGCGCCGAAGAGCTCCTGGCGGAGCGCCTGCGGACGAACCAGGGCCGGAAGCCGAACGGCGCCGCCGCGGTGGACGAGCCGGCGACCGAGACCGCGGTACCCGCGGAGCCGGAGAGCTACAAGGCCGACCTGCAGCGGATGGCGGCGGACTTCGCGAACTATCGCAAGCGCAACGACGCGGAGCGCGTCGAGTTCGCGAAGTTCGCGAAGGCCGACCTCATCGTCAAGCTGCTCGACGTCCTCGACGGCTACGACCGGGCCCTCGCCACGGTCCCCACGGATCTGCGCTCGCAGCCGTGGATCGAGGGGATGTGGCTCGTCGAGCGCAAGCTTCGTCAGGTGCTCGAGGCCGAGGGCCTCGAGCCGATGGAGTCGCTCGGCCAGCCGTTCGATCCGCATCTGCATGAAGCGGTCGCGCACACCGAATCCACCGCGCCGGAAGGCACGGTCATCGAAGAGTTCCAAAAGGCGTATCGACTGCACGACCGGGTCATCCGGCCCGCGCTCGTAGCCGTGGCGAAAGCCACCACGAAGGAGAGCTAACCATGCCAAAGGTCATCGGCATCGATCTCGGGACCACCAACTCCGCCGTCGCCTATATGGAGGGCGGCGAGCCGACGATCATCCCGAACGCGGAAGGCGGGCGGATCACCCCCTCGGTGGTCGCGTTCACCAAGAGCGGGGAACGCCTGGTCGGCCAGGTCGCGAAGCGCCAGGCGATCACCAATCCGGACAACACGATCTATTCGATCAAGCGGTTCATGGGGCGCCGCTTCAGCGACCCCGAGGTCCAGCGCAGCCAGACGCTGGTGCCGTACAAGGTCGCCGACGGCAGCCACGGGGCGGTGGACGTCGTCCTGGCCGACGGCAAGCGGCTCTCGCCCCCGGAGATCTCGGCGATGATCCTCCAGAAGCTGAAGGCCGATGCCGAAGCGTTCCTCGGGGAGAAGGTCACCCAGGCGGTGATCACCGTCCCGGCCTACTTCGACGACAACCAGCGGCAGGCGACCCAGGACGCGGGGAAGGTCGCCGGCCTCGAGGTGCTGCGGATCATCAACGAGCCGACCGCGGCCTCGCTCGCCTATGGCCTGGACAAGAAGAAGGACGAGATCGTCGCGGTCTACGACCTCGGTGGCGGCACCTTCGACATCTCGGTCCTGCAGCTGGGCGAAGGGGTCTTCGAGGTGAAGGCGACCAACGGCGACACCCACCTCGGCGGCGACGACTTCGACCAGCGGGTCATCGACTGGCTCGTGAGCGAATTCAAGAAGGACCAGGGCGTCGACCTCAAGGGCGACCGGCAGGCCCTTCAGCGCCTCAAGGAAGCCGCGGAGAAGGCGAAGATCGAGCTGTCGACGACCCAGCAGACCGAGATCAACCTCCCGTTCATCACCGCCGACCAGACCGGCCCGAAGCAGGTGGTGCTCTCCCTCACCCGGAGCAAGCTCGAGCAGCTCGTCGGGGACCTGGTCGAGAAGACCCTTGGCCCGGTGAAGCAGTGCCTGGCCGATGCCGAGGTGAGCGCGCAGAAGGTCGACGAAGTGATCCTCGTCGGCGGCATGACCCGGATGCCCCTTGTCGTCGAGACGGTGAAGAAGCTGTTCGGCAAGGAGCCGCACAAGGGCGTGAACCCGGATGAGGTCGTCGCGATCGGCGCGGCGATCCAGGGCGGCGTGCTCAAGGGCGAGGTGAAGGATGTCCTCCTTCTGGATGTCACGCCGCTGTCCCTCGGGATCGAGACCCTTGGTGGCGTCGCGACCAAGCTCATCGAGCGGAACACGACCATCCCGACCTCGAAGTCGCAGGTCTTCACCACCGCGGCCGACGGGCAGACCCAGGTCGAGATCAACGTCGTCCAGGGCGAGCGTGAGCTGGCCGCGGACAACAAGAGCCTGGCGAAATTCATCCTCGACGGCCTTCCGCCGTCCCCCCGGGGCGTGCCCCAGGTGGAGGTCTCCTTCGACATCGACGCGAACGGCATCGTGAGCGTCCGGGCGAAGGACAAGGCGACCGGCAAGGAGCAGCACGTCACGATCACGGCCACGAGCGGCCTGGCCAAGGATGAGATCGATCGCCTGGTGAAGGACGCCGCGTCGCACGCCGATGAGGACAAGCGCAACCGCGAGCGGATCGAGGTCCGCAACGACGCGGACAACCTCGCCTATCAGTCCGAGAAGGCGATGAAGGACGCCGGCGACAAGGTCCCGGCCGACATCAGGACCGATGTCGAGACCAAGATCGCCGCGGTCCACGACGCGATCAAGGGCGACGACACCGACACGATCAAGTCCGCCACCGAGGCGCTCCGGGCATCGGCGCAGAAGATCGGCGAAGCGATGTACGCGGCCGATCAGGCCGCCGCCTCTTCGGCCTCCGCCGAGCCCGAGGGGAACGATCTCGGTCAGGCGAAGAAGGAGGACACCATCGAGGGTGAATTCACCGAGAAGGTCTAGGCCTTCTTGCTGCTGAAGCCCCGATAATCTCCGGATGGCCAGGACCGACTATTACGCAGTCCTTGGGATCGCACGCGATGCGTCGGAAGACGACATCCGGAGCGCGTACCGGAAGCTCGCCCGGCAATATCACCCCGATGTGAACTCGGCGGACGATGCTGCCGCGAAGTTCCGCGAGGTGACCGAGGCCTATGAGGTCCTCGCCGACGCGCAGCGCCGGCAGCGCTACGACATGTTCGGCAGCACCGACGGGGCCGTCGGATTCGGCATCGACGACCTGTTCAACACGTTCTTCGGCGGGGACACCCGCCGCCGGGAGCGTGGACCGATGCGCGGTGCGGATCTGCGGATGCAGATCGAGATCGAGCTCATCGATGCCGTCCGAGGTGGCGAGCGGACGATCTCGGTGCCGCGCCTGGAGGCCTGCGAGCGCTGCGGCGGCGACGGCGCCGAGCCCGGCTCGAGCGTCTCGACCTGCGAGACCTGCAGCGGCCGGGGTGAGGTGCGCCAGGTGCAGCAGTCGGTCTTCGGCCGCTTTGTCAACGTCTCGACCTGCCCGCGCTGTGGCGGAGCGGGCAAGTCCATCGACAAGCCCTGCACCACCTGCCGGGGCGAGGGCCGCCAGCGCAAGCAGCGGGAGATCGCCCTCACCATCCCGCCCGGGATCGATGACGGGCAGCAGCTGCGGGTCGCCGCCGAGGGCGAGGCCGGGATGCGGGGCGGGCCGTCGGGGGACCTCTATGTCCTGATGCGGCTGCGCGAGCACAAGCGGTTCCGCCGGGAGAACGACGATCTGCTCCACGTCCTGCGGATCTCACCTGCCCAGGCGGCACTCGGCGACGAGCTTTCGGTCCCGACGATCGAGGGCGATCTCGCCAAGGTGAAGGTCCCCGCGGGGGCCCAGCATGGGCAGGTCGTCCGGCTGCGGGGCAAGGGGGTGCCGCATCTGCACGGCGCGGGCCGGGGGGACCAGCTCGTGTACCTCGATGTCGTGATCCCGCGCACGCTGACCAAGGAAGCGAAGGCGCTCTACCAGAAGCTCCACCACGCCAGCGGCACGCCCGACCAGGACGCGGAAGATGACCGCAACGTCTTCGACCGGATCAAAGACGCCTTCGTCTGAACCCCGCGCGTCGTCCCGGCCCGGCACGCTGCCGGCTCGCCCGCTGCGCTGGATCGAGATCGCCGTCCCGGCCCACGCCGAGGCGGTCGAGGCGGTGTCCGAGATCCTCACCCGGGTCGGCTACAACGGGATCGCGATCGAGGAGCCGCTCGAGCCTTCGCCGCACGCGGAGCATCTGGTGAAGGCCTATCTGATCCACGACTCCGCGGCCCGCGGACGGGTGCGTGCGGTCCGTGAGGCGCTTGGCCATCTGCAGGCCTTCGGCCTCGGGCCGATCGGCACGCTCCGGCTCCGACGGGTCGAGGACGAAGACTGGCTCGAGTCGTGGAAGGCGTCATTCACCCCGCTGCGCATCGGCCGGTTCCTGGTGCGGCCGACCTGGTCGGACGCCGATCCGGGAGACGCGATCGTCCTGGAGCTCGACCCGGGGATGGCCTTCGGCACCGGCCTCCATCCGACGACCCAGCAGTGCCTTCGGGCCCTTTCGGTCCTCGACATCATGGGCAAGACGGTCGCGGATATCGGCACCGGGTCAGCGATCCTCGCGATCGCCGCGGCCAAGCGCGGCGCGGCCAGCGTCGTCGCCGTGGACATCGATCCGGTGTCGATGCGCGCGGCGACCGAGAACGTCGCGCGCAACCGCGTCGCGGTGACGGTCGGGCGGGGCAGCGCGGCCGAGGTCCCGGGTCGGCACGACCTGGTCCTGGCGAACATCGTCGCGCCGGTCCTGCAACAGATCGCTCCGGATCTGGCCCGCTGCACCGCCGCGGGTGGACTTCTGGTGACCGCCGGGATCATCGCCGCCGCCGAGGACGAGACGGTCGCCGCCTTCGAGGCGGCCGGCTTCCGTTCGGCCGGTCGCGAGCAGGATGGCGACTGGGTCTCTTGGAGGTTCGGTCGGTAATGCATCGCTTCTTCGTCCCTGAGCCGCCTGCGGCGGAGGTGGTCCTCGGCGGCGATCAGGCCCGCCAGATCGCGACGGTCCTGCGTCTGGGGCCCGGCGAGCACGTCCTGCTCGTCTATGGCGGTCAGGACCACGAGCTCGCCATCGACACCGTGAGCCCGCTACGGGTCACCGGACGGGTGGTGGCACGACGCGCGGTGACGACCGAGCCGCCATCCCGGATCACCCTGGCCGTCCCGCTCCTCAAGGGCGACCGGGCCGAGGAGGTCATCGAGGCCGCGAGCCAGCTCGGGGTCGGCCGGTTCGTGCCGTACGTCTCGTCGCGGTCGGTGGTGAAGGAGCTGTCAGCCGGAAAGCTCGAGCGCTGGCGCCGGATCGCGCGCGAATCCGCCGAGACCGCCCGGCGCGGCGCCGTTCCCGAGATCGAGCCGGCCATCTCCTGGGATGCGCTCGCCGACCGTCTGGCGGGCACGGTGCTGGTGTGCTGGGAGGCGGCCCGCGAGCCGCATCTTGGATCGCTCAGGCTGGAGGCGGACTGCTCGCTCGTCATCGGCCCGGAAGGCGGGCTCGCCGCTGCCGAGGTGGAGCTGCTCATCAGCCACGGCGCGCGAGCGGTGTCGCTCGGGCCGCGCAACCTCCGGGCCGAGACCGCCGCGACCTTTGCGGTGAGCATCGCGGTCGCCCACCTGGAAGCGCTTCAGGAGATCCCGACGACGCCCCGCTCCTGAAGCTCGCTCCGGTCGTAGAGCAGGCGATTGCTGAGGATCCGGCCGGCCGAAGCGCCGGTGGCGAGATCCTCGCGCAGGCCGGCGCTGAGGCGGCGGACGACGATGACCCCGAGCACCACCAGCCCGGCACGCACCGCGGGGGTCGCGCCCTCCTGCTCCCAGATGACCCCTGGAAAGACCGCGAAGGACAGCAGCGCGGCGAGCGGCAACAGCCGGGTCGACGGGGGCGAGGAGAGGCGGCGCAGGACCAGGGCCGCGACCAGGGGCAACAGCATGATGACGAACGCGACCGGATCCACCGCGAGTGCCTGACCCCAGCCGGTCGCGTTCGCCCGCCCCCCGTCGAAGCGGTGGAAGACCGGCCAGGCCTGACCGCACACCGCGGCGATCCCGCAGGCCAGGCCGACCTCGGTGGGCAGCCCGGCGACGCTGGGAAGGAGCACCGCCACCGGGCCCTTCGCTGCGTCCAGCAGGCCCCCGGCGATCCCGGCGCCCAGGCCCGCGGTCGCGGCCAGATTGCTTCCGCCGAGCTTTCGCGAGCCGGCCTGGCGCAGATCCACCCCACGCGCACGGGCGATCCAGAAGGGGAATGAGACCGACCCGCCGAGGTAGGCCAGGCCGATGGTGACCGTCACAGGGAGGATGGGGCCCACGGCCCGGAGCGTAGCGCCGTTCGACGATACAGATACGCGTATGTGTACCAAGTGGGAAACCCGGAATGGAGCGCTATCATTCGGGTGTCGGCACGCCCGTTGGGGCGGCCGGCATCGTCTTGTATGACCGAAGGCGGGGTGATCCCAACCAAAGATGTCCGAAGTGATCATCGGCGAAGGAGAGTCCTTCGAGGCCGCCCTTCGCCGTTTCAACAAGAAGATCCAACAGGCCGGCATCCTCGCGGAGGCCCGCCGCCGCGAGTACTACGAGCGCCCCGCTGCCCGACGCAAGCGTAAGGAAGCCAAGCGTCGCAAGCGCTGACGCCGGCGCCGCCTCCGCGCTGAAAGGCCGTCTCGAGCAGGACCTTCGCGCCGCGATGAAGGCGCAGGACGTTCTGCCCCGGGAGACGCTGCGCCTTGCCCTCTCGGCCATCCACAACGAGGAGGTCGCCAGGCGGGCGGCGCTCGACGACGCCGCGGTCGAGACGGTCCTGCGCAAGCAGACGAAGATGCGCCGCGAATCCATCGAGGCCTTCGACAAGGGCGACCGTCCCGAGCTCGCGGCGAAGGAGCGGGCCGAGCTGGCGTTCCTGGAGGCCTACCTCCCGCAACAGCTCGGGGCGGACCAGATCCGGCCGATCGTCCTGCGCGTCCTCGCCGAGCTGGGCGAGATCGGACCGAAGGACCAGGGCAAGGTGATGCAGAAGGTCATGGCCGAGCTCCGGGGTCGCGCCGAGGGCGGCACGGTCTCAGCGGTCGTCGGTGCCGTCCTGAAGGAGCGAGCGCAGGCCTGATGGCGCAGGCTTCGTCGATCACGATCCTCATCCCCGACTCCGACGAGATGATGTTCGTGGCGGGCCAACATGAGGCGAACATCGACCGGATCGAGCACGACTTCGGCGTGAAGATCGTTTCCCGTGGGGCCGAGCTGCGGATCAGCGGCGACCCGGCATCGGTCTCGCGGGTCGGCGAGCTCATTGGCGCGATGCGCACGCTCGCCGGTCGTGACGAGACCCTGCGCAAGCCGGCGCTCGAGCGGCTCATCGAAGAGGCGAAGCAGGCGCCGGTCGCGCCACCGGAGCAGCTCCGCGACCACATCGCGACGACGGTGCGTGGCAAACGCATCACGCCGCAGTCGCCGAATCAGCGCGCGTATGTCGAAGCGATCCGTAATCACGATCTCGTGTTCGGAACAGGCGTCG